>NZ_JBHWEB010000074.1:31945-37109 GCF_042734395.1 Amycolatopsis sp. NPDC059657
TTGCCGACGGTTCTGACCGTCGGCAACACTCACGACTCATTCGGCGCAGAGCGCGGCGTCTACCGTGGCCTTCATGTTCGCGTGCACCGCCGGGCTCACCGGATCGCGGTTGGCTTCGACGGTCGCCGCCCGTCCGTCCGGTGACGCGAACGCGAGCGTCGCGAACCCGATGATGTCGCCGCCGTGGCCCCAGAACTCCTTGCCACAGGACAAATACAGCTTGCCCAGCCCGAGCCCGTACTCCGAGCCGGAGTCCCTCGGCACGGTCCGCTTCATCTCGGCCAGCTGAGCGGGACGCAGCAACCGGCCACCGAGCAACGCGCTGAGGAACCGGTTGACGTCGTTCCCCGTGGTCACCAGCCCGCCCGCGGTCCACGCGATCGTGGCGTCGAACTCCGTGAAGTCGACCAGCGAGTCCTTCGCGGGCAAGTAGCCGCGCGGGTGCGGCGCGGGCAGCCGTTCGTCGCCGCGTACCGGCAGATAGGTCTCGCGCAGGCCGAGCGGCCGGAGGATGCGGGCGCCGAGTTCGGCTTGGACACTCCGGCCGGTCACGCGCTCGACGAGCATTCCGGCGAGGATGTAGTTGGTGTTGGAGTACGACCACTTCGCGCCCGGCGGGAACAAAGGCGGGTGCTTCATGGCGAACGCCAGCAGCTCGGCGGGTTCGGCGCCGCGATGGCGGAGCGTTTCGGGGTCGACGTCGACCACATCGTCGAGGTAGTCGGGCAGGCCGCTGGTGTGCTGCAGGATCTGGCGCACCGTGACCGCACCGGTGCCCGCGTCCGGCAGATACCGGGTGACCGGCGCGTCCAGCTCGACCTTGCCTTCGCCGACCAGCTGCAGCACCAGAACGGCGATGAACGGCTTGGTGACGCTGCCCGCGCGGAAGTGGCCGCGCCACGGCATCGGTGCGCCGGTGCGCAGGTCGCCGACGCCGCTGCGCAACGAATAGCCGCGCGTGGTGAGCTGCGCGCCGGGCGTACCGGCGGCGACGACCGTGTCGAGCGCACGTTGCACCGGCCGATGCCCGGTGGCCGCCGCCGGACCGGCCATGGTCGCGGCGAGCAGCGCGACGATGCCTGCCGACGCGGCGATTCGCTTGCAGGGCAAGGACATTCGCATGAGACCCCCTGTTGTCGATTAACCGGAAGTCAGCCTAGGAGGGTGCTCGGCCGCCAACGATCCAGCGAACCGGAGTATCGGCACTGGGGTCAGCCCCACCTTGTTCGCCATCGAGCGAATCCACGCACCGGATCGCGCGTTCGCGGTCATAATGCCTCGTGCCCACGACAAGCCGCCTGCACCTCGTCACCGAGGACGAGGACCACCGCGTCTCCACCCTCGAGCTGTTCTTCGACCTCGTCTTCGTCTACGCGATCACGCAGACCACCCAGCTGATGGCCGACCACCTGTCGCCGCTCGGCATCGGCCAGGGCATGGCGATGCTCACCGTGCTGTGGTGGTGCTGGTGCGGCTACGTCTGGCTCGGCAACACCATCCACGTCGACCAGGGCATCGCCAGGCTCGCGCTGTTCGGCGCGATGGCCGTGTCGTTCCTGGTCTCGCTGACGATCCCGGAGGCGTTCACCGACCTGCCCGGCGGGCTGGACGCGCCGCTGCTGTTCGTCGGCTGCTACCTCATCGTGCGGCTGCTGCATCTCATCGCGTATCTCGGCGCCGCGCGGCATGATCCCGGCCTGCGCAAGGTGCTGCTGCGGATGTTCCCCGGCGTGCTGCCGAGCGTCGCGATCCTCACGGTGGCGACGTTCTTCACCGGCTGGCCGCAGTTCGGGCTCTGGGCGGTCGCGATGCTCTGGGACTACGGGAACGTGTTCTTCACCCGTGGGTCCGAGTGGCGGGTCAACCAGCCTGGGCATTTCGCGGAGCGGTTCGGGCTGATCGTGATCATCGCGCTCGGCGAGTCCATTGTGGCCATCGGGATCGGGATCGCGGCGCTGCCGATGTCGTGGCTCGTGGCCGGCGCGGCGACCGGCGGGCTCGCACTGGCGGCAGGCATGTGGTGGACGTATTTCGACGTGGTCGCGCACGTGTCCGAGCACAAGCTGACGAAGGCGACCGGCGCCGAGCGCGTCAAGATCGCCACGGACTCGTACACGTTCATGCACCTGCCGCTGATCGCCGGCATCGTGCTGGTGGCCTTGGGTCTCAAGAAGGCGCTGCTCTACGTCGCCGACACCGAGCACCACAGCACGTCGGAGGCACTGCACGGCGTGCCGATCTGGGCGTTGACCGGCGGCCTGGCGCTCTACCTCTTCACGCTCTCCGCGCTGCGCAGGCGCAACCTCGGCTCGTGGAACCACCAGCGCCTCGTCCTCGCCATCCTCCTGCTGGCCGCGACTCCCCTGCTGGAGCACGTACCCGCCGCGGCGCTGGTCGGCATCGTCTCGGTGACAGTGCTGGGCCTCATAGTTTTCGAGCGAAACCGCAGGTCAGCGGTCGTGAGCGGCATTGCCGGTTAGAACCGGCCGTACCACTCACGACCCCAGAGGTGGCGCATGCGGGAAACCCGAGCTAACCTACTCGTGAGTAGGTAACGCGAGGGAGAGGCGACCCATGGCTGCCCCGAAGAAACGAGACGCGATGGGCATCGGCCTGTCCGCGCTCACCCGGCTGGCCGGGAGCAAGGCGATCGACAAGGCGGGGCTGCGCAAACCGCTGCAGGGCCTGGTCACGGCGGGCACCCGCAACGGCTTCCGGGTCGCGGGCGCGGCCGGGCGGACGTTCAAGTCGGTCCAGAAGCGCACCGCGCCGGAGCGGCTGGCGCCCGCCGCCGACACCGGCCTGTTCGACCTGACCCCGAGCGAGGACCAGCAGCTCATCGTCGAGACGGTCACCGAGTTCGCGGCCGAGCAGCTGCGGCCGGCGGCGGCCGACGCCGACGCGAAGCTCGAAGCGCCCGAGGGCCTGCTGAGCCGAGCCGCCGAGCTGGGCATCACGCTCGTCGGCATCCCCGAGGAGCTCGGCGGTGTCGGCGCGGAACGCTCGGTCGTCACCGGCGCGCTGGTCGCCGAAGCGCTCGCGCACGGCGACCTCGGGCTCGCGCTCGCCGTGCTCGCGCCGTCCGCGGTCAGCACGGCGCTGGTGCTGTGGGGCGACGAACAGCAGCAGGCCGACTACCTGCCGGCGTTCGTCGGCGAGAACGTTCCCGCCGCCGCGTTCGCGTTGCAGGAGCGCACGCCGCTGTTCGACCCGTTCAAGCCATCGGTCAAGGCCAAGCGCACCCCGAAGGGCTACCAGCTCGACGGCGTGAAATCGCTGGTCCCGCGCGCCGCGCAGGCCGAGGTTTTCGTCGTGTCCGCCGATCTCGAAGGCCGCGGGCCTGCACTGTTCATCATCGAGTCGTCCACCGCGGGCGTCAGCATCGAGAACGAGCCCGCGATGGGCCTGCGCGGCGCGGCGACCGGAAAACTCCACCTGGACAAGGTTTCCCTGCCTGCGGGCGCGTTGCTCGGCGGCGGCAAGCCCGAGGTGTTCACCGAAGCCGTCCGCCTTTCGCGGCTCGGCTGGGCCGCGCTCGCGGCGGGCACCGCCAAGGCCGTGCTCGACTACGTGGTGCCGTACGTCAACGAGCGGCAGGCGTTCGGCGAGCCCGTCAGCCACCGCCAGGCGGTCGCCTTCTCGATCGCCGACATCGCGATCGAACTCGAAGGCCTGCGCCTCGTCACGCTGCGCGCCGCGTCGCGCGCCGAGCAGGGCAAGCCGTACGCCCGCGAGGTCGCGCTGGCCCGCAAGCTGGCCACGGACAAGGGAATGCAGATCGGGAACGCCGGCGTGCAGCTGCTCGGCGGGCACGGCTTCATCAAGGAGCACCCGGTCGAGCGCTGGTACCGCGATCTGCGTGCCATCGGTGTCATGGAAGGCGGAATTCTGCTGTGATCAACCTCGAAGCCCCCAAGAAGGCCGGTGCGCTGATCAACCAGGCGTACCAGGCCGCGGCCGAGGTCTTCCGGCCGATCTCCCGCAAGTACGACCGCGCCGAGCACACCTACCCTGCCGAGCTCGACATGTTCGCCGCATTGCTCGACGGCCTCAACTCCTCCGGCGAGGGCGGCGCGGGCGCGGCCGGCGTCCGCCGCAACGAGAAGGAAGCCGAGAAGGGCAACCGCAACGGCGCCAACCTCAATGTCGTGCTCGGCACGATCGAGATGTGCTGGGGCGACGTCGGCCTGCTGCTCACCATGCCGCGCCAGGGTCTCGGCAACGCGGCCATCGCGTCGGTCGCGAACGAGGAGCAGCTCAAGCGTTTCTCCGGCATCTGGGCCGCGATGGCGATCACCGAGCCCGGCTGCGGCTCGGACTCGGCCGCGATCACCGCGACCGCCCGCCTCGACGGCGACGAGTACGTCCTCAACGGCGAGAAGATCTTCGTCACCTCAGGCGAGCGCGCCGACGCCGTGGTCGTCTGGGCGACACTCGACAAGACCAAGGGCCGCGCGGCCATCAAGTCCTTCGTGGTCGAAAAAGGCACCCCCGGCTTCGAGGTCGTCCGCGTCGAGCACAAACTCGGCATCCGCGCGTCCGACACGGCCGTCCTCCGTTTCGAAAACTGCCGCGTCCCCAAGGACAATCTCCTCGGCACCCCCGAGATCGACACCAAAAAGGGCTTCGCGGGGGTCATGCAGACCTTCGACAACACCCGCCCACTGGTCGCCGCCATGGGCGTCGGCCTCGCCCGCGCGGCGCTCGAGGAGACCGCCCGCATCCTCGCCGACGCGGGCGTGGTCGTCGACTACGACAAGCCCGCCCACACCCAGCACGCGGCCGCGGCGGCGTACCTCCAGCTCGAAGCGGACTACGAGTCGGCGTACCTGCTGACCCTGGAGTCCGCGTGGATGGCCGACAACCGCAAGCCGAACTCACTCCAGGCCTCGATGGCCAAGGCGAAGGCGGGCCGCTCGGTCGTCGACATCACGCTCAAGTGCGTCGAACTGGCCGGAATCGTCGGCTACACAGAAGAATCCCTGCTGGAGAAATGGGCGCGCGACGCGAAGATCCTGGACATCTTCGAAGGCACCCAGCAGATCCAGCAGCTGATCGTCGCCCGCCGCATCCTGGGCAAGACCTCGACCGAGCTGAAGTAGGGGTCGTGAGTGTTGGGGGGGGGGTGGGCGGGGGCGAAAACCACAAAGATATAAAAAAAAAA
>NZ_JBHWEB010000074.1:37119-38606 GCF_042734395.1 Amycolatopsis sp. NPDC059657
CCCCGCCCCGTCCGCCCACCTCCCCCCCGCGGGTCTTCGTCGCGTCGTGGGGCGTCCCCTTCGACCCCCCCCGCCCCCACCACTCACGACTAGCACGACCTTGGGCCCGGCCGGGGTAGGCTTTCGGGTCCATGGTGCGCGAGCCGGAGCGGTCTATGAGCCAAACGGGACCCCTGTTCGGCCGCGCCACGCCATGGGGCGTCTTGGTCTTGGCCGTCGCGGTGGCTTATCTGGCGGGCGCGCGGGTCGGGTTCCAGCTGGCGCTGGTCGACATGAAGATCACGCCGCTCTGGCCGCCGACCGGGATCGCGCTCGCGGCGCTGCTGCTGTTCGGCCCGCGGATCTGGCCTGGGATCACCGTCGGTGCGCTGGCGGCGAACGCGATGGTCGGCGGTGAGCCGCTCGTCGCGTTCATCGGCATCAGCGTCGGCAACACCTTGGCGCCACTGGCCGCCTACTACCTGCTGAAACGGCTCGGCTTCCGTAGTGAGTTCGATCGGCTCCGCGACGCGTTGATGCTCGTGTTCGCGGGTGCGCTGGGTGCGATGCTGATCAGCGCGACCATCGGCTCGGCCGCGCTGGCGGGGTCCGGCACCGTCAGTCGCTTCTGGACCGGGTGGACGGTGTGGTGGACCGGGGACGCGATGGGCGTGCTCACGATCACACCGCTGCTGCTCATCGCGCCCCGCTTCCGATGGCCGCGCCACGTACCGGCGGGGCGCTGGTTCGAAGCGGCCGTGGTCGGCGCCGGGACGATCGGCACGGCGGTGCTGGCGACGACCGTGCCTGCGACCTGGCTGTTCCTGATCTTCCCGTGGCTGATCTGGGCCGCGCTGCGCTTCGAACAGGCGGGCGCGCTGTGCGGCGCGCTCGCGGTGTGCACGATCGCGATACTCGCCGCCGCGCACGGCTGGGGCCCGTTCTCCTTGATGACGGTGCCGCTGCGCATGATCACCCTGCAGTCGCTGGACGGCTCGGTCGCGCTGACCGCGCTGCTGCTCGCGACCGTCACCGTGCAGCGCAACCGCGCCGAGGCCGAGGTCGCGCAGGCCTGCGTCCAGCTCAACGAGATGGTCGCGCGGATCGCACCTGCTCAATCACTGCGCGGGGCGGTGCTCGACATCATCCAGAACATCTCGGACCGCCCGCCCCGCGATCCTTAAAAGGTCGTGAGTGTTGCGGGCGGTTCTATCGCGATGCCGGGTAGTTGAGGGTCGGGCAGGTTGGCAGGCCCGCTGCTCGGCGGGTGCTGCAGGAGTGGTTGAACGTTGCGAACGGGGCGTTCGCAACGCTGAGCGACACATACGCCCCTTTCATTCCGTCCACCCCACCCCACAAAGCAGGCAAATGCGACATCGAGGGGCGAAATTCGGCCGCTTGAGTCCTTTGTGGACGTTAGATGCGAGTCGATCGGGCCACCGACGGCCCGACCGACTCGGGGTTAACGTGCTGACGTGGCGATTGACAACGCAGGCCAGGACATAAAT
>NZ_JBHWEB010000074.1:38616-48063 GCF_042734395.1 Amycolatopsis sp. NPDC059657
TCACCCTTACGCCGCAATACGCTATCTGGGTTGGTTTGGTGGGCTGGTTTTTTTTTATATCAGACAGCTTTATTTGCGAGTCGAGGGGCCCACCGACGGCCCGACCGACTCGGGTTTCACGTGCTCACGTGCCGATTGACAACGCAGGCCATGCCTTAACTACCCAGCATTGGGCTAGAGCCGCCCGCAACGCGCACGACCCTCACCTGGGCAGGACTGTCGGGGCTGCCTCGCGACCCTTAGACCGTCTGCTCGGCGAGGAATTCGTCCAGGTAGCGCCACGTCGAGTTACGGGCCTTGCGGCCGGTGAGCACGCCGAGATGACCACCCGGCGCCGTCTCGAAGCGCACCGAAGGCGCGTTCTCCAGCAGTTGGACCACCCGCTCGACCGAGGGCCGCGGCGCGATCGTGTCGTTCTCGCCCGCCACGATCAGCGTCGGCACCTTCACATCGGAGAGGGAGATGATGCGGCCGTTCAGGTCGACCGTCCCTTCGGCCAGGTCATTCGTCCTGAACAGCCGGTGATAGAGCTGGCCGAACGTGCGGCCGGGGTAGGCGATCATGTTGTCCATGAAGTGGTCGACGGCCTCGATCTGCGCGAGGTAGTCACGGTCGTCGAGGTTCTTCAAGATCGCGATCGGCTTGGTGATCTCCTTGCTGATCCCGGTCGCGCGGAAGACCCGGCTGACCAAATAGGACGGTGCGCCGCCGAACGCGCGGTAGATCGGGGTGAGCAGGTGCCCGTTGGTCAGGTCCACCAGCGGCCGGAACGGTGCCATGATCGGGATCGCGGTGAAGTCGACCGGCGAGCCGATCGCGGTGATCGACTCGACCGGCAGCTCGGGCTGGTCGGCCGCGACGAGCATCGAGAAGATGCCGCCGAGCGACCAGGAGACCAGGTGCACGCCCTGGCCGCCCGCGTCGGCGGAGACCTTGCGGATCGCGCGCGGGAGCACCTCGTCGATCCAGTGCTCGATGCCGAGACGGCGGTCGGAGAACGCGACGTTGCCGTAGTCGACGAGGTAGGTGCTGCGGCCGTCGGAGACGAGGTGCTCGATGAGGCTGCAGCCACGGCGCAGGTCGAAGCAGATCGCGGGCGCGGCCAGCGGGGGTACGAGCAGGATCGGCGGGCCGGACGCGGGCGCGGCGCCGGTGGTCATCCGGTAGACCGAGCGGTTCGGGCCCTGGTCGATCAGCACCCTCGGCATCGGGCGCAGATCAGCGACGCCGCCGTGCAGCACCTTCCCGACCACGTTCGACGCGGCGGCGGCCAAGCGGGCCGGTGCGGAAACCATTCATGCCTCCAAGAAGGGTCGAGGAAGCAATCTTGCCGCGTACCCCGGGCACGACTCAACCACCACTCGGACATGAGTCCCACCCAGCGGTCCACTTCGGACGGTTCGGTTAGTCCGTCCGAGTTAAGAATCATCCTGCGCGCCGACGGACGGCGCGCTTTCCGCGGCCCGCGCCTCATACCCGGCACGTGCGGTGGAATGCGCTGCTGAAGCCAAAAGCTGATCGCCGCCGAGCGCGCGGGCGATCCATTCACCGGCCGCCCTCGGGAGCAGCCGTGTGATTCTTCCCATCGCGTCCAGTGATTTCGGGACGAAGACGTCGAAATGTGGCCTGCGTAACGCGTCCACGATCGCGTCGGCCACATCCTCGGGCTGCAGCGACTTGAAGAACTTCGCCTCACCGAGCCCGCTGGCCAACTCCGTGCGGACGATCGCAGGCATCACGCATGACACCTCGACGCCGCTCCCGCGCAGTTCGAGCCGGACGGCTTCGGACAAGCCGACCACCGCGTGCTTCGTGGCGCAATAGGTGGCCGCGCCAGGGAAGCCGGCCTTGCCCGCCATCGACGCGACGTTCACGATGTGGCCGCATCCGCGTGGCCGCATCCGCCGCATCGCCTCGCGGGTGCCGTGGATGACCGCGTGCAGGTTGATCTCCAGCTGCCGCCGGGTCGACGCGTCGTCCTCCTCGTCGAGCGGCGACAGCGGCATGATCCCGGCGTTGTTGATGAGCACGTCGATCGGGCCGAGGCGCCGTTCGACCTCATCGAGGAACGCGGTGAACCCGCGGGTGTCGGTGACGTCGAGCGGCAGGCCGAGCGCGTCCAGCTCGGCCGCCGTCTTCTCGACTTCGACCTGGTCGAGGTCGCCGAGCGCGAGCTTCGCGCCGTGGCCCCGCAACGCGGCGGCGGTTTTCGCGCCGATGCCCCGCGCACCCCCGGTGATGACGATGACCTTGCCCCGTAAAGAACGTTGCTCGCCCATTTCGCCTCCTTATTGGCAGCATGCCAACTCGGTACGGCTAGGGCAACCGCTGTTCGAATACCTGACCGATCCAGCCGTCACGATCGAACTGGACCGTCGGCTTGAAGCCCTGCCCCTCGTAGTAACGCACGAGATCGCCATCGCCGCCCGCCCAGCAGTCGACGCGCACGAGGCCGATACCGCGCCGCCCGGCCTCCTCGAGCGCGAACCGGATGAGCCTGCCGCCGACATCTTTGCCCGTGTGCTCGCGCGAGGTGATGAGCCACCCGATGTAGATCTCCGGCTCATCGGCCGCGGGGACATGCCCGGGCGGCGCCGGGTCCAGGATGATCCCACCCGCCGGCTCGCCGTCGACGTCGGCGAAGTAGAGCTCGCGATTCGCGGCCATCGCCCGCACCTGCTCGACCCGCGCAGGATTGCCGGACCACGGCTCGGTCCCCCACTGTCCCGCACTCCCTCGCCGCGACAGCCACTCGACGGCTCCGTCGAAGAACCGCATCATGGCGTCGAAGTCGTCCGGCCCGCCTCTTCTGATCATGATCATGACAAAGTTCTACTCGACGGTCAGCACCCACGGGCCGTTTTCGGTGACCGCGACGGTGTGTTCCACATGCGCGGCGCGGCTGCCGTCGAGGGTGTGCAGCGTCCAGCCGTCCGCCGCGTGCCGGTAGGCGTCCGAGCCACCCCGGATGAACATCGGCTCGATCGCGAACGTCATGCCCGCCTTGAGTTTCAGGCCACGGCCGGGGCGCGCCTCGTTCGGCACGCTCGGGTCCTCGTGCATCGCGCGGCCGATGCCGTGCCCGCCGTGATCCTCGAGCAGCCCGTAGCCGGCGGGCCTGCCGACACCCGCGACGGCGTGCCCGACGTCACCCAGCTTGTTCCCTGCCACCAGCGCGTCGATGCCCGCCTGGAGCCCGCGCTCGGTGGTCGCGATGAGCTCCAGATCGGCCGGGTCCGCCGTGCCGACCACGAAGCTGATCGCGGCGTCCCCGTGCCAGCCGTCGATGTAGGCGCCGCCGTCGATACTGACCAGGTCACCGTCCTTGAGCCGGTAGTCCGACGGGATCCCGTGCACGACGGCGTCGTTGACGCTCGTGCAGATCACGGCCGGGAACGGCGTCGGCGCCGACCTGGGCTGATAGTGCAGGAACGACGGCTTGGCCCCGTTCTCCGCGATGACCTGCGCCGCGATCTCGTCCAGCTCACGCAGGCTCACGCCGATCGCCGACGCCTCCTTGACCGCGCGCAGCGTCCGCGCGACGACCCGCCCGGCCTCGCGCATGATGTCCAGCTCGCCCTGAGTCTTGATCTCAACCATGCCGATAACTATACCGGTATAGTTATCGGCATGGTCAAGCATCAGGGGTCGTGAGTGTTTACGCCGGTTAGAACCGGCCGTACCACTCACGACCCCTGATGCTCAGGCGACGCCGAGGTGGCGGGCGATGAGCATGCGCTGGACCTCGGAGGTGCCTTCGCCGATCTCGAGGATCTTGGCGTCGCGGTAGAAGCGGCCGACCGGGAACTCGTTCATGAAGCCGTAGCCGCCGAAGATCTGGGTCGCGTCGCGGGCGTTGTCCATCGCGGCGTTGGAGGCGACGAGCTTGGCGATCGCGGCCTCCTTCTTGAACGGCTCGCCGCGCAGCATCTTCGACGCGGCTTGGTAATACGCGAGGCGTGCGGTGTGCGCGCGGATCTCCATGTCGGCGATCTTGAACTGGATCGCCTGGTACTCGCCGATCTTCTTGCCGAACGCCTCGCGCTCCTTGACGTACTTCAGCGACTCGTCGACGCAGCCCTGCGCGAGGCCTACCGACAAAGCCGCGATCGCGATGCGACCTTCGTCCAAAATGGACAGAAACTGGGCGTAGCCGCGGCCGCGGTCGCCGACCAGGTTCTCGGCGGGGACGCGGCAGTCCTCGAAGGACAGTTCGTGCGTGTCCGAGCAGTTCCAGCCGACCTTGGAGTACTTCGGCGCGACCGAGAAGCCCGGCGTGCCAGCGGGCAGGATGATGGCCGAGATCTCCTTGCGGCCGTTCTCCGCCACGTCGGTGACCGCGGTGACGGTGACCAGCTTCGTGATGTCCGTTCCCGAGTTGGTGATGAACGACTTGCTGCCGTTGATCACCCAGCTGTCACCGTCGAGCTTGGCGCGCGTGCGCGTCGCGCCCGCGTCCGAGCCACCGCCTGGCTCGGTGAGACCGAACGCGCCGAGCGCCTGGCCAGAGGTCAGCTGCGGCAGCCAGGTTTCCTTCTGTTCCTGGGTGCCGAAACGGTAAATCGGCATCGCGCCGAGGGAAACCCCGGCTTCCAGGGTGATCGCGACCGACGAGTCGACCCGCGCGAGTTCCTCCAGCGTCAGGCACAGCGCGAAGTAGTCGCCGCCCATGCCGCCGAACTCCTCGGGGAACGGCAGGCCGAACAGGCCCATCTCCCCCATCTTCGCGACGATCTCGTACGGGAATTCCTCGCGCTCGTAGAGCCCACCGATCACGGGGGCGACCTCGGACCGCGCGAAATCCTCGACGGTCTTGCGCAGCGCCTCGTACTCTTCGTCCAACCGGAAGTCGATCACGCTTGCTCCTCTTGTGGGGTCACCACGGCTAAGGCCTCGTCCAGTGCGACCTGTTGGCCCGCCTGGACATGCAGTTCGGTGACCACGCCGTCGACCGGCGCGGTGATCGTGTGTTCCATCTTCATCGCCTCGACGACCATCAGCGGTGTACCCGCACTGACGGTGTCGCCCTTGCCGACCTTCACCACCAGCACGGTGCCCGGCATCGGGCTCTTGACCGGCCCGCCGCCAGCGGCTTCTCCTTGTCCTGCAAGGACATCAGCGCGCTCTTCGACAGCGACGCAGTGTCCGTCGCGAGCCAGCCATACGCTCCGGCCCTTGCCCGCGACATGCCGGTAGCGCCGGAAGCCTCCGGGGTGCCGGACCTCCAGCACACCGTTGTCCCAGCGAGCGGAGATACGCTCGGGGTCGAGATCGTCGACCGTGACGAGCGCGTTCGCGGGCGTGCCCTCGATGCGCACCGAAGCTTCCGCGTCGGCGATCCGGAGGCCGAAGTTCATCCCGCCGGCGCCACCGAGGCGCCAGCCGTCCGGGATGTCCCACGGGTCCACAATGGAACCCGACGGCTGCAACGCCAGCAGCTTGTCCATGGCCGCCGCCACGAAGAAGTCGCGCGGCACCTCCGAGGTGACCACAGTGGACAGACGACGCTCGACCAGTTCGGTGTCCAGCCGCCCGGCCCTGACCTCCTCGTCGTTCAGCAGCCCACGCAGGAACGCGATGTTCGTGCCGACGCCCAGAAGCGCGGTGTCCGCCAGCGCGAGATCCAGCCGGTGCAGCGCGGCGGCACGGTCTGGGCCCCAGGCGATGACCTTGGCCAGCATCGGGTCGTAGTTCGAACCGATGACCGTGCCCGCGGTCATCCAGGAGTCCACCCGGACGCCGTCGCCGCTCGGCTCGTGCACGGCGAGCACCGTGCCACCGGTCGGGATGAACCCACGCGCGGGATCCTCGGCGTAGACACGGGCTTCCACCGCGTGTCCATTGAGGACGACATCGGACTGCGCCACCGACAGGACCTCACCCGCGGCGACCCGGACCTGCCACTCGACCAGGTCCAGGCCGGTCACCAGTTCGGTCACCGGGTGCTCGACCTGCAGCCGGGTGTTCATCTCCATGAAGAAGTACTCGTCGGGCGTCTTCGCCGACATGATGAACTCGACCGTGCCCGCGCCGACGTATCCGACGGACCGCGCGGCCTCGACGGCCGAAGCACCCATCTTGGCGCGGGTCTCGGAGTCCAGCAGCACCGAAGGCGCCTCTTCGATGATCTTCTGGTGCCGACGCTGAAGGCTGCATTCACGCTCACCGAGGTGGATCACGTTGCCGTGCTTGTCGGCGAGCACCTGGATCTCGATGTGCCGAGGCGTGGTGACGAAGCGTTCCATCAGGAGCGTGTCGTCGCCGAACGAACCCTTCGCCTCACGGCGCGCGGACTCGATCGCCGCGTCCAGCTCATCCGGCGCCGTGACCAGTCGCATGCCCTTGCCGCCGCCTCCGGCGGATGGCTTGAGCAGCAACGGGAACCCGACCGCCGCGGCCGCTTCGGCGAAGCCGCCGTCCGGGATGTCCACATCGGACGCTCCGGGCACGACGGGGACACCGGCCGACGAGACCGTGGCCTTGGCCCTGATCTTGTCGCCCATGGCGTCGATGGCGCTCACCGGCGGTCCGATGAACACCAGTCCTGCGGCCTCACAGGCCCGCGCGAACTCGGCGTTCTCCGCCAGGAAGCCATAGCCCGGGTGCACGGCCTGCGCGCCCGAGTCGACAGCCGCCTGCACGATGGCCGGAATGGAGAGGTAGCTCTTGGCAGCCTCAGCCGGTCCTATTCGGACAGCGGTGTGCGCCTCGCGCACGTGCTTGGCGTCGGCGTCCGCGTCGCTGTAGACGGCGACCGAACGAATACCCATGTCCCGCAGGGTCCTGATGACCCGAACGGCGATCTCGCCTCGATTGGCGACCAGAACCGCGTCGAACACTGCCGTCACATCCTGAATACGCCGTAGTTGACAGGTTCCAACGGCGCGTTGGCCGCCGCGCCCAGCGCGAGCCCGACCACGGTGCGAGTGTCCGCCGGGTCGATCACGCCGTCGTCCCACAGCCGCGCCGTCGAGTAATACGGGCTGCCCTGGGCTTCGTACTGCTGGCGGATCGGGTCCTTGAAGGTCTCTTCGTCCTCAGCGGACCATTCACCGCCACGCGCTTCGATGGCGTCGCGGCGCACCGTCGACAACACCGAAGCCGCCTGCTCGCCGCCCATCACGGAAATCCGCGCGTTGGGCCACATCCACAGGAAACGCGGCGAGTACGCCCGCCCGCACATCGAGTAGTTGCCCGCGCCGAACGAGCCGCCGATGATGACGGTCAGCTTCGGCACCCGCGCGCACGCGACCGCGGTGACCATCTTCGCGCCGTGCTTGGCGATCCCGCCTGCCTCGTACGCGCGCCCGACCATGAACCCGGTGATGTTCTGCAGGAACAGCAACGGGATCGAGCGCTTGTCGCACAGCTCGATGAAGTGCGCGCCCTTCATCGCGGACTCGGCGAACAGCACGCCGTTGTTCGCGATGATGCCGACCGGGTGACCGTGGATATGCGCGAACCCGGTGACCAGCGTCGAGCCGTATTCCTTCTTGAACTCGGCGAACCGGCTGCCGTCGACGATCCGCGCGATCACCTCGCGCACGTCGTACGGCGTGCGCGGGTCGGTGGGGACGACCCCGTAGAGATCGGGATCGACGGCGGGTTCCTCGGTCGGCAGCACGTCCCAGGGACGCGGCGTGCGCGGGCCGAGCGTCGAGACGATCGAGCGGACCATCTTCAACGCGTGCGCGTCGTTCTCGGCCAGGTGGTCGGTCACGCCGGACTGCCGGGCGTGGACGTCGCCGCCGCCGAGTTCCTCGGCCGTGACGACCTCGCCGGTCGCGGCCTTCACCAGCGGCGGGCCACCGAGGAAGATCGTGCCCTGGTTCCGCACGATGACCGCTTCGTCGCTCATCGCCGGCACGTACGCGCCACCGGCGGTGCACGAGCCGAGCACGGCCGCGACCTGCGGGATACCGCGCGCGGACATGGTCGCTTGGTTGTAGAAGATGCGCCCGAAGTGCTCGCGGTCCGGGAACACGTCGTCCTGCTTCGGCAGGAACGCGCCACCCGAGTCGACCAGGTACACGCACGGAAGGTTGTTGTGCAGCGCGACTTCCTGCGCGCGCAGGTGCTTCTTGACGGTCATCGGGTAGTAGGTGCCGCCCTTGACCGTGGCGTCGTTAGCGACGATCACGCACTCGCGCCCGGACACCCGGCCGATGCCGGTGATGATGCCGGCGGCGGGCGCCTCGTCGTCGTAGAGCCCGGTCGCCGCGAGCGGCGAGAGCTCCAGGAACGGCGAGCCGGGGTCGAGCAGGGTGTCGACACGGTCGCGCGGGAGCAGCTTGCCGCGCTCCACATGCCGCGTGCGCGACTTCTCGGGACCGCCGAGCCGCGCCGCGGACAGCCGCTTGCGCAGGTCCTCGACCAGTTCGGCGTGAGCGGTGACGTTGCGCGAATACTCGTCGCTCCGCGGATCCGCGGAACTGGTCAGCACGGGCCTGTCCATGGCTCCTCGATGTTAGCCGTCGTTAACACCGCGATGTTAACAACCGCTAACCAAGGTGTCCAGGCGAGCTGACGTACTACCCGTCGGTAACCATCGCGAGTGCCCTGAAGTAGCCGAACTGGCCCGCTTTCGTGGGATGGAACGACTCTTCCAGTGGCGATGCGATGCCGTGCAGATACTGAGAGCCGGCGGCGCAGACGTTGTGCCCGATGAACGGCGGCCGCATGTCCACGAAGGTCACCCCGGCCGTCGACGCCCGCTCCGACTCGACGGCCGCCATCGTGTCGGCGCCCGCGTTGATCGCATTGCGCATCCCGGCGCTGAAACCGCAGGAACCTCCGTCGGCGAACAGGTGCGGATAGCCGAGCAGGAAGACCCGCGCGTTCGGCGCCTTGGCCTTGATCTTCGCCAGCGCCGCGTCGAGCCTGCCGGGCAGGATGTCGGTGATGAACTTCTGCGCGGTCGCGACCCGGTTCGCGCACGCCTGCGCGGAGTTGAGCACACAGGTGACCATGACGTCGGAGAAGCCCGCGTCGGTGCCACCGACCGAGAGGGTGACCAGCGTGGCGCCGGGGTTGATCGAATCGGCCTGTGTCATGACGTCGGCGGTGGTCGCGCCCGAGCAGGCGAGGAAGGTGAGCTTCGTCCCGGCGTGCTCGTTGACCCAGAGCTGCGGGTAGGCGTTGACGCTGCGCTTGCATTTGCCTGAGGTGCCGTACTTCCCGGCGCCGAGACCGGAGGAGTAGGAGTCGCCGAGCGCGAAGTAGTCGTCGGCGGCGTTCGCGGGTACCGCCAGGCCGATGACCAGCAAGAACGCGAGTATGAGGGTGCGGATGGCCACGGGTCACTCCTTCGTGTCAGGGGGACCGGGCCGCAACCCAAGGGTAAAGGACTCGTGAGCGTGGGGGGGGGGGGGGGGGCCCCCCCCCCCCCCCCCCCCCCCCAAACCCCCCCCCCCCAACGCCGGCGGGGGTGGGGGGGGGGGTGGGGCG
>NZ_JBHWEB010000075.1:0-9200 GCF_042734395.1 Amycolatopsis sp. NPDC059657
GAGTGGTACGGCCGGTTCTAACCGGTCATACCACTCACGACCCCTTAGGCGTTCTGGCCGCCGTCGACGGTGATCGTGGTGCCCGAGATGTGGCGGCCGCCAGGGCCCGCGAGGTGTGCGACGGTGGCGGCGATGTCCTCGGCGGCGCCGTAGTGGCCCAAGGCGCTCAGCGCGCGCTGGCCATCGGCGTGCGGGCTCGACGCCGGGTTCATGTCGGTGTCGGTCGAACCGGGCTGCACCAGGTTCGCGGTGATCTGGCGCGCGCCGAGGTCGCGGGCGAGGCCACGGGTCAGGCCGCTCAGCGCCGCCTTGCTCGTCGAGTAGAGCGTGATGCCAGGCCGCGAGACGCGGTCGGCCAGGTTGCTGCCGATCGAGATGACCCGGCCCCCGTCCGGCATGTGCGGCAATGCGGCCTGTGTGCCGACGAGCACCGCGCGCACGTGGATCGCCAGCACCCGGTCGATCTCGTCGACGGTGATGTCCTCGATCGGCCCGGCACTGAACACGCCCGCGTTGTGCACGACGACGTCCAGCTTCCCCAGCGCGGCGGCGGCCGCGTCGACGGCGGTGCGCACCGAGCGCGGGTCCGCACTGTCGGCTTGGAACGCGAAAGCCTTGCGTCCCAACGCTTCTATCCGGCCGACGACTTCGGCGGCCGCGTCGGCGCCGGACACATAGGTCACCGCGATGTCGGCTCCTTCGGAAGCGAGCCTGACCGCGATCGCCGCACCGATGCCCCGGCTGCCGCCGGTCACGAACGCGGTCTTTCCTTCGAGCTGCATGTGGGCCCCCGTATTCTGTAGTGGTCATTACAGAATTCACCGCGCGGTAGCATCGGGTCAAGTCATTCTGTGTCGATCGCTAAAGAAAGTTGCCCATGTCACGAGGACGCCCCAGGGCCTTCGACCGCGAGGCCGCGTTGAAAGCGGCCATGCTCGTCTTCTGGGAGCGTGGCTACGAAGGCACCTCGATCACCGACCTGACCGAGGTCATGGGCATCAATTCACCCAGCCTGTACGCCGCGTTCGGCGGCAAGGAGGCACTCTTTCGTGAGGCCGTGACGCTGTACGGGACCACTGCGGGTAGCCGTACCGAACGGGCGCTGGTCGACCAGCCGACCGCGCGGGCGGCCATCGAGGCCATGCTGCGCGACAACATCCACGAATATCGCGCCGATGATCACCCGAGCGGGTGCATGGTCATCCTGTCCGCGACCAACTACACCGCGGCCAGCAAGCCGGTGCACGACCACCTCGCCGACCTCAGGCGGGACACGGCGAACGAGATCCGCAAGCGCGTCGCGCGCGGTGTCGACGACGGCGAGCTGCCGCCGGGCACCGACGCGGTCGCGCTGGGCACGTTCTACACAGTGGTGCTCAACGGCTTGTCCGTGCTCGCGCGAGACGGCGCGAGCTTCGACGAACTGTCCGGAGCGGTCGACACGGCCATGGCGAGCTGGCCGGAAGAAGCGCATAGAAAAGGCTGAAGGGCGGCACCCCCGCAGGTGCCACCCTTCAGCCGTGGACGTCGGCCCGTCAGCCGCCGGCCATGCTCAATGCCCGCTTGTCCTGCTTGATGATGTTTTCCCGTTCGGACTCCGACAGCCCGCCCCA
Source organism: Amycolatopsis sp. NPDC059657 (assembly GCF_042734395.1). Classification (NCBI taxonomy): domain Bacteria; kingdom Bacillati; phylum Actinomycetota; class Actinomycetes; order Pseudonocardiales; family Pseudonocardiaceae; genus Amycolatopsis; species Amycolatopsis sp. NPDC059657. The sequence goes on from NZ_JBHWEB010000075.1 coordinate 1,614, forward strand.
GATCCCGTAGGGCTCGTGGACCGCCAGCGCGTGCTTCCGGCACATCTCCAGCACCGGGCAAGCGAGACAGACCGCTTTCGCTCTGGCTTCCCGCCTGGCCCTCGCCGGTCCGCGCTCGCCGTCCGGGTGGAAGAAGGACGCGCTGTCCATTCCCCGGCACGAGCCTTCCAGCTGCCAGTCCCATATATCGGCGTTGGGACCAGGGAGCCTGCGCGTGTCTGCCATCTTGACCGCCTCCGTCGGCTCTGCTACTCCATTCGGTGCAACGGCCGTAACGTTAGAAGCGCGCCAATACTTGTTCAAGAGCTGTCGCCCGATTGTGAGCGGTGGGGCAGGCTCCGGTTGCCGCCTGTGCACAACGCCTGGATATTGGGACGGGTGGGATCCGGGTCGAACTCTGATGAACCCACCCTGCCGGTCGCCTCGGTCGCGCGCCGGCTCGGGGTCGCCCCGTCCACCCTCCGAACTTGGGACCGCCGTTACGGAGTAGGCCCGAGCAGGCACACCGACGGCCGTCACCGCCGCTACGGCACCTCCGACATCGGCAGGCTCGAACTCATGCAGCGTGCGCTGCTGCGCGGCGCCTCGACGGCCGAGGCGGCGCGCTACGCGCTCGAACAGATGCCGAAGTCCGTTCTCACCCGAACGGACCAGCCGATGCCGTCGCCGGGCACCGCGCTGAAGATCGACACCCCCGAGGGCGCCGTCGTGCTGCCCGCCGAGGACGGCGAGGAGCGGGACGGCCCGTCCAGGCTCGCGCGCAGGCTGAGCACCGCCGCGCTCGCCATGGACGTCGGCGCGGTGCAGCGCATGCTCGCCGAGACGATCGCCGAACTCGGCGTGGCCGCCGCGTGGGAAGGCGTGATCGAACCCGTGCTGAGCGCGCTGGGCGCACGCTGGCGCGGTGCGTCCGGCGGCGCGGGCGCCGAAGTCGAGTACCTGCTCGCGGAATGCGTCTACGCCGCGCTCGTGCGTGCCACCCCGGTGCTCGCCGCGCCGCGCAACCATCGTCCGGTGCTGGTCGCCTGCGTGCCGGACGAGCGCGACACCATGCCGATGTACGCGCTCGCCGCGTGCCTGGCCGACCGCACGCTCGGCACCCAGCTCTTCGGCGTGCCGCTGCCTGCCGACGTGCTCGCGGTCGCCGTGCGCCGCAGCTCGCCCGCCGCCGTCGTGCTCTGGGCGCAGCGCAAGGGCATCGCCGACCCGAGGCTGTTCGCCCGCATCTCGCGCGGCGGCTCGCGCGGCAGGCTGTTCGCGGCCGGTCCCGGCTGGGATCGCGCGTCGCTGCCCGGCAACGTCGAGCATCTCGACGACGTCGCGGCCGCCGCTGACCGCGTCGAATACGTTCTTGTCGGTACCGGGCGCTAGAAAGGACCAGTGCCCGACCTGAGAGCGGCCGCGTTCGGCGACGCGCCCGTATTCGACCTGCCGCCAGCCGAGACGCCGCTCGACCGGCTCCTGACCGCGATCGTGCTCGGTGCCCGCGGCCGGTATGCCGCGGCCGCGACATTGCTGACCGAGCTGGGACGCTGGGAGGACCTGGTCATCGCTTCGCTGGCGATGAGCACGCTCGCCTCGCATCGAAGGCAGCTCGGCGGGCACGACGCCGCGCGAGGGCTCGACGGTGCCGCCTTCGCGCTGGCCATGCGTGCCGCTGAGGACGCGGAGGACCCGGACGGGCTCGACACCGCGGGTGCGCGCGCCGACGCGCTGCTGGGGCTCGCCGCGGACAATCTGGGTGCCGGTCGGCTGACCGCCGCTCGGCGGTCGCTCGACCGGGCGTTGACGATCCCGACCGGGTGGCGCGGCCGCGTCCGCGCGGAGTGGGTCACCGCGGAGCTGGCACTCGCGTCAGGACGGCCGGATGACGCGATCGATCCCGCCGAAAGAGCCATCGTGGTGTCCGCCGAACGGCGATCGCGGAGACACTTTGTCAAGTCGAGGCTGGTGCTGGCCGCTACGCTGTCCGCTGGCGATTCGACGGGGAGGGAACGCGCGAATGAACTGGTCACCGCCGCCTTGAGCGATGCGGAAGAATGCGAATTGCATTCACTTATTTGGCCCGCGTGTCTGATCGCCGCGGGCATCGAGGGGCAACTTCGCGAGAAGTATCGATTCAGGAGCGCACAGGTGTTGCACGCAGTGTTACTGCGCGCAGATCCTGTCGGTAGGCGGATCGCGAGGCAATCGCCGTGGGTGCCGGTCTGACCCCCGTTGGCCCTGATGGAGGGCCCATTCCGGCATCCGGGCTAAGAAACTTTCAAAAAAGCCACCGGATCGTGTCAAGGTCAGGGCTAAAGCGTCCGATAGGGGATATGGAATGTCACCCGGCTGCAGGAAGGAAACCCCGTGACGACGGTCTTGATCTGCGACGACCGACGCAGTGTCCGCGAAGGGCTAACTCGCGTGATGTCTGCTGTTCCAGGGGTCAGTCGCATCGACTGCGTAGCGCACGGTGACGAGCTGCTGGCCAGGTATTCCCGTCAGCCGGTCGATGTCGTGCTGGTCGGGACACAACGTGCGGTGCCGACCGGGGTCGAGGCCACCAGGCGTCTCGTCTCCGCGAACCCCCAAGCGAACGTGATCGTGTTCGGCGCACCCGACGACGCCGGCAGCATCGCTGCCGCCATCGCCGGCGGCGCCCGTGGCTATCTCCGCTGGGACGCGTCCCGGCCGGAACTGGTCGCGGCGCTGGCGCACACACTGGCGAGCACCTCGGTGCCCGCGCCCCGTCAGCCCTCCGACCCCGGAGTCCAGCTCACCGAGCGGGAACTCCAGGTGTTGCGTGGGATGAGTCAGGGCAAGAGCAACGGCCAGATCGGCCGCGAGCTCTACCTCTCGGAAGACACTGTGAAGACGCACGCCCGCCGCTTGTTCCGCAAGCTGGGTGTTCGTGACCGCGCTCAGGCCGTCGCGCACGGCTTCCGCCGCGGTCTTGTTTCGTGAACTGAAGTACTAGGCACTGTCTGCAGCATCCCGGTGACAGACTGGCGGGCCAGGGGGTTCAACCCTGGCCCGCGTCGTGTTTTCGGTCACGGGCCGATCACGTTTTCGGCCGAACGGGTATCTCTGCCGTTCTCGCACGTCTCCTGCGCACGAGCCGCGTACCTCCTTGTGGCGCTGCTCGTTGAATCTGCGGAGATCGAGTGAGAGGTGATCTGTCCTCCCTATCAGGGCGGGCGCGCCGGTGAGGACCGTTGGACGAGGTCGCCGGTGCCGGAAGGTACGGTAACTACCACCGGTGTGGGGTTGGTTCTTCGCCGACACCGGACTATTTGCACGCCTACACGTAACGCTGGGACTGTTGTCTGCGATGGCCAATGTGGGGGATGGACTGGATGAGCCGGTCGCCGCTGCTGTCGAGGGTGATCCCCAGGCAGTGGAGCGGCTGCTGGCTTCTATCCGTCCTCTCGTAGTGCGGTACTGCCGCGCGCGAGTTGGCAGGCAGGAGCGTTCGTTCGCTTCGGCAGACGACGTTGCCCAGGAGGTGTGTCTCGCGGTGCTCACGGCATTGCCCTCGTATCGTGATCAAGGCCGCCCATTCCTGGCATTCGTCTATGGCATCGCCCAGCACAAGGTCGCGGACGCGCATCGCGCCGCGGCCCGTAACAGAGCGGAGCCCGTCGCCGAAGTACCCGACGAGATCGAGAACGGCGTCGGGCCCGAGCAGCGCGCACTGCAAGGCGAGCTGAACGAGCGTATGTCGACACTGCTCCGAGTGTTGCCGGACAAGCAACGGGAGATCGTGGTGCTGCGGGTCGTGGTCGGTCTGTCCGCCGAAGAGACCGCCGACGCCGTGGGTTCGACCCCCGGCGCCGTCCGCGTCGCCCAGCACCGTGCCCTCGCGCGGCTGCGCAAGGTACTGGCCGCCGAGGAGGTGATCTGAGTGACCGATCGCGAAAACCGACACGACTGGTATGGCTCCGAGCCCGAGTTCGAGCTGCCGCCGTTCCCGTTGGGGATGACGGCGTCCGAAGCCGAGTTCGCCGCCGATCTGTCGGCGGTGCAGGCCGATGACGCATTGCTCGACGCGTTGGGCGGCTCCGATCCCAAGGTCGCCGACGGTCTAGGTGACCAGGAACTCAACGCGCTGCTGCTCGCGTGGCGCCGTGACATCGATAGCGAACCGCTCGCCGACCTGGTCGACACCGACACGGCGATCACCACCGTCAAGACCGCGGCGCTGGCCAAGAAGTACGGGCAGCGCGGCGCGAGACGCAGAACGCTCGTCCCGGTGGCCGCCGCTGCCGCCGTGCTCGCCATCCTGTTCACCGGCACCGGGCTCGCCGCGAAGGACGCCCGCCCCGGCGACACCCTCTGGGGCCTGACCAAGGTCCTGTATGCGGATCACGCGCGGTCCATCGAGGCCGCCGCTGCCGCCAGGCTCGACCTCGAGCGGGCCAACCTCGCGCTCGCCGGCGGCAGGCTCGACGACGCCCGCAAGGCGCTCGACGACGCGAAGGCCGCGTTGCGCCAGGTCTCGCCCGACGACAATCTCGACCAGCTCATGGATCAGCACCGGCAGCTGAGCGCCCAGCTCGCGAACCCGACCGGCGCCAACCCCCCGCCTGCCACCACGACCTCCGGCCCCGGCTCGCCGAGCTCGATCACGTCGGTCCCGCAGCAGCCCACGACCTCCGTGATCCCGCCGGGAACCGGTGACGGCAGCACCAAGCCGACGCCGACCTCCTCGTCCAGCCCGAGCCCGACGCCGACGCCGACCACGTCGACGACGCAGTCCGGCACGGCGAACGTGCCGGGCACGAGCCCGCGCTACGAGGTGCCCGACTCGTCGGACACCACGACCACCACCACGTCAGCCACGCCGTAACCCGTTAAGACGAACAATGGCCCCATGCGCCTAGGGTGCACGGGGCCATTGCTTTTCCGGCTGGTGAAAACTCGCCGGGGGTGAAAATTCAGTAGGCGCTCTCGTTGGCGGTCACGCCGTCGGCGAAGCCGCGGCAGTAGTCCCAGCTGACGTAGTCGCCGGGGTTCGGGTCGAACGCGGGCTCGTGCGGGCGCATGCGCCCGTCCTGCAGCAACTGCTCCAGGCTGGCGCGTAGCAGGTGCCAGTCGTGGTAGTGAGGTTCGTCGCAGTCGCCGCAGTCCACGACGATCCCGCGCACGCCACGGGGTTCCAGTAGCGCCTGGTAGACGGCCAGGTCCGACAGATCCGCGAGCAGTTCCGTGCGCTCGTCGGGGCTGATCGGCTCGTCGAGCTGGTCTTCGGCGTCGGTGAAAGCTTTGGCCGGGTCGTTCGGGTCATCCTCGAACGGGTCTGGGGGCAACGCATCGTGCGACACGACCTGCACGCTACCGGGCGGCCACCCGGCCGGGGCACGCGCCCGGCCCGGATATCATCAGGGGAAGCCACCGCGCTGTGTCCCACCTCCGCCAAGGAAGGCCCCCCACCTGTCATGACCAGCGAGAGCATTGCAGCCGCCCCGAGCAAGTTCGCGATGCTCGGCCTCACCTTCGACGACGTACTGCTGCTCCCCGCCGAATCGGACGTCGTACCCAGCGCCGTCAACACGAGCACCCGGCTGAGCCGCAACGTGACGCTGCGGATCCCGCTGGTCTCCGCCGCCATGGACACGGTCACCGAGGCCAGGATGGCCATCGCCATGGCCCGCCAGGGCGGCATGGGCGTGCTCCAGCGCAACCTGCCGATCGACGTGCAGGCCACCGCCGTCGAGATCGTCAAGCGGTCCGAAGCCGGCATGGTGACCGACCCGGTCACCTGCTCACCGGAAGACACCCTCGCCGAGGTCGACTCGCTGTGCGCCCGGTTCCGTATCTCCGGTGTGCCGGTGACGGACGCGGCGGGCACGCTGGTGGGCATCATCACCAACCGCGACATGCGGTTCGAGGTCGACCACAGCCGCCCGGTCAGCGAGGTGATGACCAAGCTGCCGCTGATCACCGCGCAGGTCGGCGTCACCGCGGACGCCGCGCTCGGCCTGCTGCGCCGCCACAAGATCGAGAAGCTCCCGATCGTCGACGGCGCAGGCAAGCTCCGCGGCCTGATCACGGTCAAGGACTTCGTCAAGACCGAGCAGTACCCGAACGCCACCAAGGACCCCGACGGCCGCCTGGTCGTCGGCGCGGCGGTCGGCGTCGGCGCCGACGGCCACCAGCGCGCGATGGCACTGGCGGACGCGGGCGTCGACGTGCTGATGGTCGACACCGCGCACGGCCACTCCCGCGCGGTCATCGAGACCGTCTCGCTGCTCAAGAAGGAACTGGGCGACACCGTCGACGTCGTCGGCGGCAACGTCGCGACGCGGGCAGGCGCGCAGGCGCTGGTGGACGCGGGTGCGGACGGCGTCAAGGTCGGCGTCGGCCCCGGCTCGATCTGCACGACGCGGATCGTGGCCGGTGTGGGTGTGCCGCAGATCTCGGCGATCTACGAAGCCGACCTCGCGTGCCGCCCGGCGGGCATCCCGGTCATCGGCGACGGCGGCATCCAGTACTCGGGTGACATCGCCAAGGCCATCGCGGCCGGTGCGTCCACGGTCATGCTCGGCAGCCTGCTCGCGGGCACGGCCGAGTCGCCGGGCGCGCTGATCCTGGTCAACGGCAAGCAGTTCAAGACCTACCGCGGCATGGGCTCGCTCGGCGCGATGCAGTCACGCGGCGAGGCGAAGTCGTACTCCAAGGACCGCTACGCCCAGGACGACGTGCTGTCCGAGGACAAGCTGGTCCCCGAAGGCATCGAAGGCCGCATCCCGTTCCGCGGCCCGCTCGCCAACGTCGTGCACCAGCTCATCGGCGGCCTGCGGTCCGGCATGGGCTACGCGGGCGCTCAGACCATCGCCGAGCTGCAGGAAGCGCAGCTGGTCCGAATCACCGCGGCCGGGCTGAAGGAAAGCCACCCGCACGACATCACCATGACGGTCGAGGCGCCGAACTACACGTCCCGTTAGTCCGCCCTTCGGGGCATAGGCGACGCCCTCCAGATCCGCGAAGCTTGGCGCTGTTTGGCCGAACGGATCTTGGAGGGCGTTTCGCATGGCTTTCTCGCGACGGATGCTGGCGACGGTGGTCACGGCCGCGACACTGGCGGTCGGCGGCAGCACGGCGGCGACGGCGGGCGCCGGTGACCCCGCCACGGCCGACGCCAACGCGGCGACGTCCTCGCCAGGCGAAGTGTGGAAGAAGACCACGCTCTACTTCGGCACCGGCAAGCCGGACGGCACGGAGGTCACACCCGCCGAGTTCGCCGTGTTCTCGGACAAGGAGATCACCGGCGCCTTCCCCGACGGCTTCACGCGCGTGGCCGCGGACGGCCAGTTCAAGGGCGCGAACGGCGAGATCGTGCGTGAGCACTCGTACCTGGTGATCCTGCTGTACCCGCTGAACGACCGGAACGCGAACCGGGAGATCGAGGACATCCGCAAGGACTACAAAAAGGAGTTCCAGCAGGAGTCCGTCCTGCGCACCGACACGGTGGAGAAGGTCTCTTTCTAAAGTGCTCGTGAGCGTTGCGGGCGGGGGGTAGAGGCCCCCCACCACCCCCAAGAAACCCCCGCCGCGGGGGTGGGCGGCCGAAGAGCACAAAATTGTGTTGGGGGTGTTTGC
>NZ_JBHWEB010000075.1:9210-16949 GCF_042734395.1 Amycolatopsis sp. NPDC059657
GGTTAGAACCGCCCGCAACGCTCACGACCTACCCCCGTGCGTGGGTGAGCAGCGCCGACTAGCGACAATGTGGGTGACAGCTGTTGGCGGCGAGGAGGGACTTCACGTGCGGGATCTGGTCGAGATCGGCATGGGGCGCACCGCGCGGCGGGCGTATGACCTCGATGACGTGGAGATCGTGCCGTCGCGGCGCACCAGGTCTTCGGCCGTGGTGTCCACCGCGTGGAAGATCGACGCGTACAGCTTCGAGCTGCCGCTGGTCACCCACCCGACGGACGCGATCGTCTCGCCGGGCACCGCGGTCGCCGTCGGTGAGCTCGGCGGGCTCGGCGTGATCAACGCCGAAGGCCTCTGGGCGCGCCACGCGAACGTCGAAGACGCGATGTTCCGCCTGGTCAGGGCGGCCGAGGACGTCGACGACCCGACCGCGCTCGTGCGGGTGCTGCAGGAGCTGCACGCCGCGCCGATCCGGCTCGACCTGATCACCGAGGCCATCAAGACCATCCGCGAGTCCGGCGTGACGGTCGCCGCGCGGGTGAGCCCGCAGCACGCCGCCGAGCTGACCCCGGACCTGCTCAAGGCCGGCGTCGAGATCCTCGTCGTGCAGGGCACCATCGTCTCCGCCGAGCACGTGCAGCGTGACGCCGAGCCGCTGAACCTCAAGGAGTTCATCGGCCGCCTCGACGTCCCGGTGATCGCGGGCGGCGTCGGCGACTACCGCACGGCCATGCACCTCATGCGCACCGGCGCGGCGGGCGTCATCGTCGGCCACGGCTACACGCCGGGCGTCACCAGCACCGACCGCGTGCTCGGCATCGGCGTCCCGATGGCGACCGCGATCATCGACGCCGCCGCCGCGCGCCGCGACTACCTCGACGAGACCGGCGGCCGCTACGTCCACGTGCTCGCCGACGGCGGCATGAGCGTCTCCGGTGACATCGCGAAGGCCATCGCCTGCGGCGCCGACGCGGTCATGCTCGGCGCCCCGCTCGCCGCCGCCTCCGACGCACCGGGCCAGGGCCTCTACTGGACCGCGGCCGCCGCGCACCCCTCGCTCCCGCGCTCGCGTGTGGCCGCGGGCCCCGACTACGCGGTCGACCTCAAGACCCTCCTCTTCGGCCCGTCCTCCGACGCCGAGGGCATGGTCAACCTCTTCGGCGCCCTGCGCCGTGCGATGGCCAAGACCGGCTACTCCGACCTCAAGGAGTTCCAGCGCGTGGGCCTCACGGTCCGCCGCTGACCCCACCTGGTCAAAAAAACCCAATGTGGCATTCGTCAGGTTTCAGCCTCCCAATGTGGCTTTCGTCAGCTCTGAGCTGACGAACGCCACATTGGGGGTTCCAGAGCTGACCAAAGCCACATTGGGATTTTTTTCCCTGGATCGGCGGGTCAGGCTGTGGCAGCGCTGGCAGCTCGCTCGATTTCGGCGCACCGGTCAGCCCAGAAGGCCGCGTCCCTGCCAAGGCGGGGGTCCGTCTCGGCCTTGCCGTCCAGGTGTTCCCGCAGGATGTCGGCGTGCCCGGCGTGGCGGCTGGTCTCCGTGAGCACGTGGACCATGACGTTGAACAGCATCACGTCGGGACGTGGCCACCAGGGAACGTGGCCGGGCGCGTCGATGGCGAGAGCGGCGATCGTCGCGTCGGAGTGTGCGCAGGCGCGCTGGTAGCGGCCGGTGATCTCCTCGCGTGTTTCGTGCTCGGTCGCCCACATGTCGGCGCCGCGCTGTTCGAGGTCGTCCCAGCGGGGGACGGGCTCGGGGAACGGCCGATCGAAGACCTCCCCGAAGTACCTGGCCTCCGTCAGCGACAGGTGCTTGACCAGGCCGAGCAGGTTCGTCCCGGTCGAGGTCAGTGGGCGGCGGATGTCGTATTCGGTCAGCCCGTCGAGCTTCCGTAGCATCGCGTCGCGGATCTCTCGCAGGTCACTGTGCAGGTACTCCTTGGCGAAATCATCGATCACGAATACGAGCTTGCCGACGCGGGTGGATTTCTTCCAGGTGACCGACGGGTAACTTACCTCTGGTCAGTTAGCGTGGGCGGGGTTACAGTCGAGGTGTGACTGCTGGTAACACCACCACCGAAGAAGATTTCGACGTCATCGTCGTTGGCTCCGGCTTCGGCGGGAGCGTCGCCGCGCTCAGGCTGACCGAGAAGGGCTACCGGGTCGCGGTCATCGAGGCAGGGCGCCGGTTCGCCGACGACGAGTTCGCGAAGACCTCGTGGGACCTCAAGCGCTACCTGTGGGCGCCGCAGCTCGGCTGCTACGGGATCCAGCGCATCCACATGCTCAAGGACGTCATGGTGCTGGCGGGCGCGGGCGTCGGCGGCGGTTCGCTGGTGTACGCGAACACGCTGTACCGGCCGCTCAAGCCGTTCTACAACGACCGCCAGTGGTCGCACATCACCGACTGGGAGTCCGAGCTCGCCCCGCACTACGACCAGGCGAGCCGCATGCTCGGCGTGGTCACCAACCCGACGATCACCCCGTCCGACGAGGTCATGCGTGACGTCGCCAAGGACATGGGCGTCGCCGAGTCGTTCCACCCGACCCCGGTCGGTGTCTACTTCGGCAAGCCTGGCGAGAACGCGAAGGACCCGTTCTTCGGTGGCGCCGGGCCCGAGCGCACCGGCTGTACCGAATGCGGCGCCTGTATGACCGGCTGCCGCGTCGGCGCGAAGAACACGCTGGTCAAGAACTACCTCTACCTGGCGGAGCAAGCGGGCGCGCAGGTCATCCCGCTCACCACCGTCACCGCGGTCAGGCCCAAGGGTGACGGCTTCGAGGTCGACCTCCGCCGCACCGGCAAGCGAACCAAAAGCACGCTCACCGCAGGCCAGGTCGTGCTCGCCGCGGGCACCTGGGGCACGCAGAACCTGCTGCACAAGATGAAGGACACCGGCACGCTGCCGAAGCTGTCCCGCAGGCTCGGCGAGCTGACCCGCACCAACTCCGAGGCCATCATCGGCGCCGCGCGCACGCAGGTCGACGAGAACCGGAACTTCAGCAAGGGCGTCGCGATCACGTCGTCGATCCATCCCGACGAGACCACGCACATCGAGCCCGTCCGCTACGGCAAGGGCAGCAACGCGATGAGCCTGCTGCAGACCATCGCCACCGACGGCGCCGCGAAGAAACCGCGCTGGCGCCAGGCCGTCGACTTCATGGTCAAGCACCCCGTCCAGACGGTGAAGCTGCTCAACGGTTACCGCTGGAGCGAGCGGACCGTGATCCTGCTGGTGATGCAGAGCCTCGACAACTCGATCACCACGTACACCAAGCGCGGCCTCTTCGGCCGCCGCAAGTACACGTCCAAGCAGGGCCACGGCGAGCCGAACCCGAGCTTCATCCCGGCAGGCCATGAGGCGAACGTCCTTACCGCGCAACGCATCGGTGGCATGCCGGGTGGCACATGGGGCGAGATCTTCGACATCCCGCTGACCGCGCACTTCATCGGCGGCGCTCCGATCGGCACCGACGCCACGACCGGCGTGATCGACCCGTACCACCGGGTATTCGGGTACCCCGGACTGTCCGTTGTGGATGGATCGGCCATCACCGCGAACCTGGGCGTCAACCCGTCGCTGACCATCACCGCGCAGGCTGAGCGAGCGTTTTCCTTCTGGCCCAACAAGGGTGAGACGGACGCGCGGCCTGCCCAGGACGAGTCGTACACCCGCCTGTCGGCGATCGCTCCCAAGAACCCGGCGGTGCCCTCGGACGCTCCGGCCGCCCTTCGCTGACGTCCGACTTTCGTAAGACGGTCATGGCTGGCCCGCTGACCGGTGAAGTGCTGTGCTGATGAGATGACTTACGACTTCACCGGACTGCGCGCGGTGTTCATCAACGCCACGCTGAAACGCTCGCCCGACCCGAGCAACACCGACGGGTTGATCCAGCTCAGCAAGGGCATCATGGAGAAGCACGGCGTCGTGGTCAGCGTCGTGCGCGCCGCCGACCACGACATCGCGACCGGTGTCTGGCCGGACATGACCGAACACGGCGCGGCGACGGACGAGTGGCCGTCGCTGTACTCGAAGATCATGGACGCGCAGATTCTGGTGTTGTGCGGGCCGATTTGGCTCGGCGACAACAGTTCCGTGATGAAACGCGTCATCGAACGCCTCTACGCGTGTTCCTCGTTGCTGAACGACGCGGGCCAATACGCGTTCTACGGCAGGGTCGGCGGGTGCCTGATCACCGGTAACGAGGACGGCGTCAAGCACTGCGCGATGAACGTGCTCTACAGCCTGCAGCACCTCGGCTACACGATCCCGCCGCAGGCCGACGCGGGCTGGATCGGCGAGGCGGGCCCCGGGCCGTCCTATTTGGACCCGGGCTCCGGCGGCCCGGAGAACGACTTCACGAACCGCAACACCACGTTCATGACCTGGAACCTGCTGCACCTGGCCGCGATGCTCAAGGCGGCGGGCGGTATCCCGGCGCACGGCAACCAGCGCGCGGCATGGGACGCGGGCTGCCGCTTCGATTTCGAGAACCCTGAGTACCGCTGACCTCGGCCGGGTGACGGCACGCAACCTTTCGGGCCGCCGGTACGTCTTGGGCATATGAGCTTGGACAGAAGGTCGTTCCTGCGGGTCGTGGGGGTGTCGGCGGCGGGGGCCGTCGCAGCGGCCTGCAGCACGCCGGAGTCCGGGCCGGCGGCGCCGACGTCAGGGGTGACGACGGCGCCGAGCAGTAGCAAGGTCGTTCCGGCCGGGCCGCCCGACTGGGCGGCGTTGAAGGGGCGGTTGTCCGGAGGGTTGGTTCTACCTGGCGAATCGGGGTTCGACCAGGTGAAACGGGGATTCAACACGCTGTACGACGGGCGCAAGCCCGCCGCCGTCGCCCAGTGCGCCAAGCCGGACGACGTGCGGGCCTGCGTCGAGGCGGCGGCCGGTCGGGTGCCGGTCGCCGCACGCAGCGGCGGGCACAGCTATGCGGGGTATACGACGCCGGACGGGGGTCTGGTCGTCGATCTGGCGAAGATGTCGCAAGTGGACGTTCAAGGTGACCGGGTGGTCATCGGGGCAGGGGCGAAGCTCAAGGACGTCTACGCGGCAGTGGGGAAAGCGGGCCGTTGCCTGCCTGCCGGCTCATGCCCGAGCGTGGGGATCTCCGGGCTGACGCTCGGCGGCGGGCTCGGCGTGCTGGCCAGGAAATATGGGCTGACCTGCGATCATCTCGTGTCGGCTCAGGTCGTGACCGCCGACGGGCAGCTGCGGACGGCGAGCGCCGAGTCGGAGCCGGACCTGTTCTGGGCGCTGCGGGGCGGCGGCGGTGGCAACTTCGGGATCGTCACCTCGTTCACCTTCCGCACCGACCCGGCGCCCGCCGTGACGGTCTTCTCGCTGCATTTCCCGGACGGCACCGCCGGTGTCGTGCTCGGGCCGTGGCAGGAGTGGATCGCGGGCGCGCCGCCGGAACTCTGGTCGAACTTCGTGCTCGGCGGCGGATCCAGGGTCCGCGTCGGCGGCACGTTCCTCGGCGGCACCGCTCAGCTCGGGCAGCTGCTCGACGACTTCGTCGCGCAGACGGGCACCCGGCAGACTTCGCGCATGGTGAAGCCGATGGACTACCTCGGCGCCATGAAGTACTTCTCGGGCAGCGAGAACCGGCAGTCCTTCGTCGCCGCGTCGCGTGTCATCGGAGAACCGTTGGCAGAGCCCAAAAAACTGGTCGAACTCGCCAAATATCCGGCGATCGACCTGCTCATCGACTCACTCGGCGGCGAGGTCGCCAAGCTCGCGCCGACCGACACGGCGTTCTGGCATCGCAAGGCGCTCGCGACCGTCCAGGTGTACTCGCAGGCCACGGCCCAGAACCGCCAGGACGCGACGAAGAACGTCGACGCCGTAGTCCAGGGGCTGGCCGGGATCGGCGCCTCGGGCGCCTATGTGAACTACATCGATCCCGGCCTGCCGGACTGGATGACCGCTTACTACGGCGACAACGTGCGCAAGCTGCGCGAAGTCGCCAAGAAGTACGACCCTGACAAGGTCTTCGGCTTCGCGCAGGCGATCACGCCGGCCTAGAGGTCGATACCGGTGAAAACCGTCACCCGTTCCTCGGTGAGGTCGTGCATCGCCGCGAGGACGCCCTCGCGCCCGACGCCGGAGCCCTTGACGCCGCCGTACGGCATCTGGTCGGCCCGGTACGACGGCACGTCGCCGATGATGACCCCGCCGACCTCCAGCTCAGTCGACGCGTAGAACGCCAGGTGCACGTCGCGGGTGAAGACCCCGGCCTGCAGCCCGTACGCGGAGTCGTTGACGGCGGCGAACGCCTCATCCACGCCGTCCACAATGGACACAGCGAGCACCGGCCCGAAGATCTCCTCGGACCATGCCTTGACCGAGGCAGGCACCTCCGTCAGCAGCGTCGGCTCGACGGTCGCGCCGGTGCGCTTGCCGCCGGTGAGCACCTTCGCGCCCGCGGCGACGGCCTCGTCGACCCACTCGATGATCCGCTCGGCCGCGGCCTCGTCGACCACCGGGCCGACATCCACATTGGTGTCGTACGGGTCGCCGGTCTGCTGCGACTGCACGGCTTCCAGCAGCGCGGGGACGAACTCGTCGGCGACCGCGCTCTCGACGATCACCCGCTGCACCGCGATGCACGACTGCCCGGCCTGGTAGTTGCCGAAGGTCGCGATGCGATGCGCGGCACCTTCGATGTCCGGCCAGTCGCGCAGCACCACCGCCGCCGCGTTGCCGCCGAGTTCGAGCACCACGTGCTTGCGGGGCGCCGCGTCCGCCAGCGACCAGCCGACCGGGCCGGACCCGGTGAACGAGACGACGGGCAGCCGAGGGTCGGCGACCAGTGCGGAGGTCTCGGCGTTTCCCAGCGGCAGCACGGAAAAAGCGCCCTCGGGCAGATCGGTGTCGGCCAAGATCTCACCGAGTATCAACGCCGACAGCGGCGTGCGCGGCGCGGGCTTGACGATGATCGGCGCGCCGACGGCCAGCGACGGCGCGACCTTGTGCGCCACCAGGTTCAGCGGGAAGTTGAACGGCGCGATCCCCAGCACCGGCCCACGTGGGATCCGCCGCGTGATCGCCATCCGGCCCTCACCGGCCGCGTCGGTGTCGAGCCGCTGGATGTCACCGGTGAACCGGCGCGCCTCCTCGGCGGCGATCCGGAACACCGACACCGCCCGCCGCACCTCCGCCTCGGCCCATTTGAACGGCTTGCCGTTTTCGGCCGTGATCACCTCGGCGATCTCTTCGGACCGCGCCTGCAGCTGCCGTGACACATGCTCGAGCGCACCGGCCCGCACATGGGCCGCCGACCTGCGGAACTCCTTCGCGACCGAAGCCGCGGCCGCGACCGCTCTCTCGACCTGTTCCGGCCCGGGGACCGCGACGGTCGCGACCTCGCTGCCGTCGAACGGGTGATTCACGACGATCGTGCTGGCGCCCTGCTCCGGACGCCCGGCGATCCAGGCTGGCCGGGGTTCCGGGGTGATCATGTCCATGCGTACCAAGGTATTGCGTCGGCCCTCGCCGGTGTGAACACCCACCCGGTCGGGTGCATGGGTCGTGAGTGTTGCCGACGGTTCTATTGGGCGGGAAGCCAAAGGTGGCGTGCTCGGTGTGAGGTGAGGGGGCCGTTGGGTGCGTAGTACGAATTCGGGGGGGCACCCTCGCTTCGCGATGAGGCTCTGGCAAGCGGTCGTGGGGGGGGTTTGGGGGGGGCATAGACCCAGACCACACCCCGCCCCGGGCCAGGGGGGGGCGAAG
>NZ_JBHWEB010000075.1:16959-47691 GCF_042734395.1 Amycolatopsis sp. NPDC059657
TGGTATGGCCGGTTCTAACCGGCCATACCACTCACGACCCCTGGCATCGCGTGGCCACTCGCCGCCCGTCCAAGCCTCCCGAAGCGAAGACCCCGCCGGCCCGCCCGGAGCGCGCCACATTTGCCCTTCCCCTCAATAACCGCCCGCAACGCTCACGACCCCAGGCCGCATCGTCGCCAAAGTCTCGCGCAGCTGGGCGGTCGCCGCGGGTGAGAACGTGCGGGGGAGGACGTAGACACCGTCCTTGAGCAGCGGGGCGAGGTCGTCGTGGCGGATCTCGAAGTCGCTGCTCGCGGGAACGAGTTCGACCTGATGCCGTCGCCTGCCGACCGGGGTGAGGCGGACGCCGTCCAGCTCTCGCCACCAGATACCGAACTCCGGGTCTCTGCTCCAGCGCAGGCCTTTCGGGGTGATGATCAAGGTGGTGCGGCTCGACGCCTTGCCTCGGTTCTGCGGAAAGAACATCCAGCTCGCCAGCGGGCTTATCAAGCAAGCGAAGGCGAGCCCCAGGCATGCTTTGCGGAACTCGCCCTCGGCGAAGGTCGCACCGATCAGGCCCGCGAGCGCGGCCACCGCGAGAATGGAGCCGTAAAAGAGCACGTAATTCGCGCGCGACCACGCGTTGGGAAGGATCGTGACAGCGGTCTTCGGTGAGGGTCTGAATTCCGGTAGCGACTTGACCGTGCCCTGCTGCTTCACGTCGAGGTCGGCATAGAGTTCGACCACTTCTTTGATCTGTGAGACCTCGGACTCCGTGTAGACGTTCTCTACGTCCTGCCGACCGCTGGGTGCCAGCTTGAGCCACATCGTGTAGTCCCGCTCGTCAGTCTCTTTGTCGTACCATTCTTTGTCGTAGTACACCTGCTTGAAACCGACACCGCGGATTTCGTGCCAGCCGAACCGCCATTCGGGTTTGTCACGCACCAGCCACGACACCCCGTCACCGGCGACGACCAGTGCCCGTGGACCGTTGCGCTTGGCGCCTTTCGCGACGCCACGCGCTCCACCTGCCAGCAGGATCAGGCCCAGCGGTCCGGTCGCGATCAAACCGGGAATTCCGAAATGCCACAGGTCGGCGACGAGTGCGAAAATCCAGAAAGCACCGAAGACCGCGACCAGCGTGGCGCAGCCTATCGTGGTTTTCGTGAATGATTCCCGCCGGTCGAGTACCAGCCGGTCGGTCACTTGATCGACCCCGAAATCCGGTTGGTGCAGGGTTGTTCGAAGATCGGCTCCGGCTTGTCCTTGTCCTCGTCCTGACCGGTTTCGTCGATCTTCTCGCCGACCTTCTTGCCGACTTCCTTCCCGGTCTCGACCGCGAGCTTCTTCGGGACTTCCTTGAAGTCCTTGATGATGTCCCGCATGCCGTTGATACCGGCCTTGTGCGCTTCCTTGTCGAGCTTCCGGCTGCCCCGCATGAACTTGCCGAGACCGTCGGACTTCAGCGCCCGCTCGGCCCGCTCGAAGATGTCGCCCAGCTTCTTGAAGAGCCCCTTGCCGTTCTCGAAGGCCTTCGTCAGCTGCTTGATCTTTTCGATGATCTTCCGGCACCACTTGACCGCCATCGGCACACCCTCGGTGAGCATGCCGGCCACCAGCGCCGGTCCCGGATACCGGCAGGCCAGGCTGATCAGCTTGCCCACGCATTCGGCGATGAGGTCACGGACGACGCTGCGAATGATGTTCAGGATGGTCTGGCAGATCATGATCAGCGTGGACACGGCTTGTGCGCCGGTCGCCATCCCCGAATAGGTCTGCGCCCGGTCCGTCGCGAAGGCGCGATACGCGTCGGCGCCGTCGCCGGTCCAGTTCGCCGTGTCGTTCACGATGTCAGCGCCCAGGTCTTCGGCGACCTTGCCGACCTCGTCGCCGATCGCCTCCCAGGTGCCGGACATGTTCTCCAGCGTGATCTGGTCGCCGGTCAGCCAGTTGAGCGGTTCACGCAGGAACGAGACGTGCTCGATCAGCCAGCCGATCCCGGCGCCGGCCAGGGCGGCGAGCGGGTCGCTGATCAGGTCCTTGACCCCGGCCAGCCCGATGCCGGCGTTGACGAGGCCCTCGGTCCAGTCGCCTTCCTTGCATTTGAGGAACGCGTCGCCGAAGTCCTGGACGATGCCCGCGCCTTCGAGCGGGCTTTGCTTGTCCGCGGCATCGGTTTTGACCAGCGGGTTCGGCTTCTGCTCCGAGGGCGCGGTCATGACAGGGTTCTCAGCCACGGATCAGTCCTCTACCTTGAACAGCCGCTGAAACTCGTCCTCGTCCATCTCTTTGTGTTCTTTCCACGTTTGCACACGTTTGACGTGATCGATCGACGCCTCGGACGCAGAGCTGAGCGACGAGCTCGCGATCGTCTGGGTGATCGCGCAGATCCCGGCGAGCGGGATGCCCACCAGCCCGAACGCCTCGGGATGCATCGTTTCGCCCGCTGCGGAAAGCGCCATGTTCACCCGCCCGCTGAGCGCGTCGAGCTTCTTCTTATGCGCGTCGAGTTCGTCGGGATCGACTACGAATCCCGGTCCGTTGCCAGCCATGATCTCCCCTTGGTAAACCCTGCTCAGCGCAGGAAGCCGCCGCCGAAGTAGTCCTCGTCCTGTCCCTCGTCACGAGCTGGGCGAGCCGGCCGCGGTGGCGCGGGTTTTTGCGGTGCCGCGGGCTCCTCGTCCACGACGAACCGTGAACTGTCCTGCGCGGGCGCGTACCCGCCTTCGACGTAACCCTCGGGTTCCGGTTCCGGGAACTCGGAGTGCAGCTGGCTGACCAGCGCGTCCATCGTCTCGGTGCCCGCGATCGACGGGACACCGGCCTGCATGGCGCCGGCGAGCTTGGCCTGCGCCCCCTGGATCGTGCGCATGATGTCCTGCGCCAGCGAAGGCTTCATCCGGACAGCCGTCCCGATTTCCAGGTCGACGACATTGCCGGTGTGATTGACCTTGACCGCGATCTGGCCGTCCTTGCTCCGCTCGCTGACGGTGACGCTCTCGATCTCGGCCGCCGTCCGCGCGGCGTTCTCCTGGACGCTGGCCAGTTTCGCCTCGTAGTCGGTGATGAGCTGTTCAGGGTTCGACACGCAAACCTCCCCGTTCACGTCAGTAGCCAGTCGGCGACCGAGTGTGGCACATACCGCCGTTCGGCCGAGTGAAGATCAGGAAGCTCACCCAACAAGAAAGGGGTCGTGAGTGGTATCGCCGGTTCTAACCGGCGCTGCCACTCACGACCCCGCGACGCGCGCGAGTGCTAGAACTTGATCGCGACCTTGAGTGCCTCGCGGTTCGCCATCGCCTGGTACCCGGCAGGCACGTCCTCGATGCCGATCGTGCGGTCGAACACCTTGCCCGGCTGGTACTTGCCTTCGAGGACGTCGCCCATCAGCTCCGGGATGTAGTGCCGCGCGGGCGCGACGCCGCCGGTGACCGTGATGTTGTTGCGGAAGATGTACGGGCCGATCGGGCCCTCTTCGTACTGGGGCACGCCGACGCGGCTGATGGTGCCGCCCGCGCGGACCGAGCCGACGCCCATCTCGAACGCGGGCTTGGTGCCGACGCATTCGAGCACGGCGTGGGTGCCCTGGCCGCCGGTGAGCTCGCGGACTCGGGCGATGCCTTCCTCGCCGCGCTCGGAGACGACGTCCGTCGCGCCGAACTCGCGGCCGAGGTTCGTGCGGGCCTCGTGGCGGCCCATCAGGAGGATGCGCTCGGCGCCGAGACGCTTCGCCGCGAGTACCGCGGAGAGGCCGACGGCGCCGTCGCCGACGACGGTGACCGTGGTCCGCTCGTTGACTCCGGCCGTCACGGCCGCGTGGTGGCCGGTCGAGAAGACGTCGGACAGCGTGAGCATCGAGGCGAGCAGATCCTCGTCCTCGGTGTGCGGCAGCTTGACGAGCGTACCGTCGGCCTGCGGGACGCGGACGGCCTCGCCCTGGCCGCCGTCGACGTGCTTCGAACCCCAGAAACCGCCGTTGCGGCATGAGGTGTGCAGGCCCTCCTGGCAGAACTCACAGGTGTTGTCGGAGTAGACGAACGGCGCGACGACGAGGTCGCCCTTCTTGACGCTGCCGACCTCGGATCCGGCTTCCTCGACGATGCCGAGGAACTCGTGGCCGATCCGCTTGCCGTGGTCGGTGACCGGCATGTCCGAGTAGGGCCACAGGTCGCTGCCGCAGATACAGGAGCGCACGACGCGCACCACGGCGTCGGTCGGGGCCTCGACCTTGGGGTCGGGCACCTCTTCGACGCGCACGTCGCCGGCACCGTAGATGACTGTCGCTCGCATGGGGCTCCTTTCGTGGTGGGTCCTCTTAAGTGGAGTCCCGGCGGGAGTGATTCATTCCTACCCCAGCATGTGTCGCCGCACACGACCGCGCGACCCGAAGTGGAACCGACTGTCACCTGTGCGCGTAAAGATCGCGCAGAAGGGATATTTCGGCGCCGTGGTGGATGACTTCGCGGTGGATGTGCAAGATCAGCGAAGCCAGCGGGTAGTCCTCGAACCCCGGCTCGCCGGATGGCGCGGCCAGTGCTTCGGCGCTGAGGCCGCGCACTCCGTCCATCCACAACGCGTAGGCATCGTCGAGTTGACGCAGCGCCGTCTCGGCGTCTTGTGCGTACGGGAAAGTGACGTAGTCGACGGCGGGGCCGCCGAAGTGCGTGTGGTTCCGCATGCCGAAGACGCCGACGATGATGTGTCCGAGTCGCCAGGCGATCGTGGTGACCGGCGCCGGGTCCGGTGGCGGCCAGGCCCAGTCGATCCGGTGGCCGGGGTGCACGGTCCAGCAGCCCGGTACCGGTTCCCAGAGATATTCGTCGTCGGTGAGCCCGGCCATCCTCGGTCGTAGCTGCGCGTTCCAATGCCAGTCGAGCTGGTCGGCCAGCTCCTTCGTCCAGTCCATGCCGTCCAATCCGGGCCGCCCCCGGCGTGGCGCGGCTCACCTGGGACGATGGACCCACAGCGTGCCGTTGTCTAGGAGGTAGTAGGTGCCCAGTCCCACCGGTCCGGTACTCGTCGTGGACTTCGGGGCGCAGTACGCCCAGCTGATCGCCAGGCGCGTCCGCGAGGCCCAGGTCTACTCCGAGGTCGTGCCGCACACCGCGAGCGTCGACGAGATCCTCGCCAAGAACCCGTCCGCCATCATCCTCTCCGGCGGACCGTCCAGTGTGTACGAAGAAGGCGCGCCCGCCATGGACGCGGCGCTGGTCAAGGCCGGTGTGCCCGTCTTCGGCATCTGCTACGGCTTCCAGCTGCTGGCCCGCGCGCTCGGCGGCGACGTCGAAGCGACCGGCGCCCGCGAATACGGCCGCACGCAGGTCCGGATCACCGGCGACGGCGGCACCCTGCACCACGAGCTGCCCGGCAGTCACCCCGCGTGGATGAGCCACGGCGACAGCGTCACCAAGGCCCCCGAGGGCTACACCGTCACCGCGACCTCCGAGGGCGCGCCCGTCGCCGGGTTCGAGAACCTCGAGGCGCGCATCGCGGGCGTCCAGTACCACCCCGAGGTGCACCACTCGCCGCACGGCCAGGAGGTGCTGCGGCGGTTCCTGCACGACGTGGCCGGTATCCGTCCACAGTGGACGACCTCGTCGATCGTCGAGGAGCAGGTCGCCCGCATCGCCGAGCAGGTCGGCGACGGCCGCGCGATCTGCGGGCTGTCCGGCGGTGTCGACTCCGCGGTCGCGGCCGCGCTGGTCCAGCGCGCCATCGGCGACAGGCTGACCTGCGTGTTCGTCGACCACGGGCTGCTGCGGGCCGGTGAGCGCGGCCAGGTCGAGCGTGACTACGTCGCCGCGACCGGCGTCAATCTGGTGACCGTCGACGCGCGTGAGCGGTTCCTCGACGCGCTGGCCGGGGTGACCGACCCCGAGACCAAGCGCAAGATCATCGGCCGCGAGTTCATCCGCGTGTTCGAGCAGGCCGAGCGGGACCTGAAGGCCGAGGGTGACTACAAGTTCCTCGTCCAGGGCACGCTGTACCCGGACGTCGTCGAGTCCGGCGGCGGCGAGGGCACCGCGAACATCAAGAGCCACCACAACGTCGGCGGCCTGCCGGACGACCTGCAGTTCGAGCTGGTCGAGCCGCTGCGGCTGCTGTTCAAGGACGAGGTGCGCCGCGTCGGCACCGAGCTCGGGCTGCCGGAGGTGATCGTCCAGCGCCAGCCGTTCCCCGGCCCGGGCCTGGGCATCCGGATCATCGGCGAGGTCAACGCCTCGCGGCTGGAGACCCTGCGCGCGGCCGACGCGATCGCCCGCGAGGAGCTGACCGCGGCCGGTCTCGACGGCGAGATCTGGCAGTGCCCGGTGGTGCTGCTCGCCGACGTCCGCAGCGTCGGCGTCCAGGGCGACGGCCGTACCTACGGCCACCCGATCGTCCTGCGCCCGGTGTCCAGTGAGGACGCCATGACCGCGGACTGGACGCGCCTGCCGTACGAGGTGCTGGAGCGGATCTCGACCCGGATCACCAACGAGGTGGCGGAGGTCAACCGCGTGGTGCTCGACGTGACGAGCAAGCCGCCGGGCACCATCGAGTGGGAGTAAGCGAAAGAGCCCCCGGGATTCCGGGGGCTCTTTCCTTTTGAGTGGCTTGAACGGCTACCGCTTGCTTCGCAGCGACGAGCCCAGCATCACCAGTCCGATGAAGACCGCCACGCCCGCCATCAGCCAGCGGAAGTCGAAGTTCGGCAGCCACGAGGCTCCGTCACCGAGCACGAACCCGGAGACCATCAGGGTCAGCAGTCCGAAGACGAAGGTGACCATGTCCAGGCCGCGCCGCGGCTTCTTCTCGACCTGCGGCTCGTCGTAGGTGTACTCGTTCTCAGCCACGGGACACCTCCACGTCACCGGCACCGTTGTCGACTTCCAGGTGGATCTGCAGCCCGCCGACACCATCGGTGCCGTTGTCCGATCCGGTGATCGGCCGCTGCGCGACACCCTTGGCGTGCTTGGTCAGGCAGTCACTGCGACCGGCGTTGGACTTGCAGCTGTACGTCACGTCCGCCGTCGCGGGCAGCAGCACGGTGGTGTTGCCGGCGCCGTTGCTGACCTTGACCGTCACCGGGTGGTCGGCGGTCAGCTTGCGGAAGTCGAGATCGATGTCGCCTGCCGAGTGCTGGTACACCGACTTGAGTTCCGCGGCCGTGGTCGGCGAATCGGTCAGGTCCCCATAGCCGCCTTGGTACTGGTTGAACGGGATGACCGTAACGGCCATGCCGACGACCGCCAGCGGCACGGCGAGGCCGATCAGGCCGCGGCCACCGCCTGCGAACGAGCCGACGAGCAGCCCGAGGCCGACCACACCGAGCGTCAGCCCGATGATGTGCTGCAGCGAGAAGTAGCTCTCACCACTCATGTTCAGCGCGACCCCGGTGCCGGCGGTCAGCAGCGCGGCGCCGAAGGTGATCAGGCCGACTCGCGTCTTCCGGCGCGGCTCGTGGACGGGCGGCTGGGCGGGCGGCGGGGCGTGCTCGACGACCGGCTTCGGGTCGGGCAGGTCCCAGCCCTTCGGCTCGGCGGCCAGCGGGTCCCACGACGCCGGCGCTGCGGCGCTGGTCGGCATCGCGGTGGTGGTGTCCGACATCGAGAACGAAGCCTCGGCGCCCGCGGGCACCGGGCCGCTCCACGCGGACGGCCGGTTGAACTGACCGCGGTTGCGGTGCAGCAGGTAGAGCGCGGCGATCACCAGCGCGAAGCCGAGAATCCCGCTGCCGCCGTCGAACCAGTCGCCGCTGAGCGACCAGCCGGTTGTCGGCAACAACGCGATGATCAGCACCACGGTGAACCCGGTCGAGGTCGTGCTGTAGCCGCGCCCGATCATGCTCTCGAACGCGGAGACCTGGTCGCGCTCGTCCGGCAGGAACAGCCAGCCGAGCAGGTAGACCACCAGGCCGACGCCGCCGAAGATGGTCGCGGTGACCAGCGCGACCCGTACGACGACCGGGTCGAGGCCGTAGCGGTTTCCGATACCGGCGGCGACGCCGGCGATCTTGCGGCCCTCGACCGGCCTGCGTGGTCTGCTGGCCACGAAGTCTTTGACTGTCTCTTCGAAGCCGACGTGCGGCTTCTGTGTCTGCGTCTCGCCACTCATGGTGAAAATCATGCGTCACTGGGGCAGGCACCCACATCGGGGAACGACCCTGAGTTGTCCCTGACCAGCCGATCGGGGGTCCATCGGTGGGGCTGGCACGAAGGACCCTGAAATACCTGGATCGGGGGCTTCCCTGATGAAACCGGGCGAACACCGTGTGACCATGGGTGACGTGGAACAGCAGGAGATCCAGCCAGAGGCGCCGACCGCCGTCATGGTCGCGCCCGGCGGCCAGCCCAAGATGTACCGGCGCAGGTCCGGCCGGGCGCTGGCCGGTGTCGCGGGCGGGCTCGCCGATCATCTCGGTGCCAAGGTGCTGTGGGTGCGGCTCGGGTTCGCGATACTCGCGGCGCTCGGCGGCATGGGCTTGCTGGCGTACGGCCTGCTCTGGGTGTTCGCACCGCAGGAGTCGGAAGAGAGCGCCGCCCGCTACCAGCAGCCGCCCAAGGAGCGCCAGCAGGCGATGGGCCTGATGGCGCTCGGCGCCGGGCTCACGGTCGCCGGTGGGACGGTGACCGGCGCGATCAGCGGCTGGATCGCCGTGCCGCTGGCCATCGCGCTGATCGGTGCGGCGGTCGTCTGGCGTGAGGCCGACGAGTCGCAGCGCCGCCGGTGGCGCGATGGCGCCAAGGACGGTTTCGCGGGCGCGCTGCTCGGCGGCGGTGGCTGGTCGGCCACAGTACGGATTCTCGCCGGTGTCGCGCTGGTGATGACCGGTATCGGTGTGGTCGTGCTGCGCGACAGCAGCTTCGACCAGGTCCAGTTCGCGCTGATCGCGGTGATCGCGACGCTGATCGGCGTCGCGGTGCTGACGATCCCGTTCTGGCTGCGGATGGTCCGCGACCTGTCCGACGAGCGCAAGGCGCGCATCCGCACCGACGAGCGCGCCGAGATCGCCGCGCACCTGCACGACTCCGTGCTGCAAACGCTTGCGCTGATCCAGAAGCAGGCCGACTCTCCTCGCGAGGTCGCCAGGCTCGCGCGTGGCCAGGAACGTGAGCTCAGGTCTTGGCTCTACGGGCCGTCCGGGTATGGCAAGCCGGCGGAGTCCGCGCCGAACGGCCGGTTCTCCGAGGCGCTCGCGGCCGCGTGCGGCGAGGTCGAGGACACCTTCGCCATCTCGGTCCAGCAGGTCGTCGTCGGCGAGGCCGACCTCGACGAGCCGCTGATCGCGCTGGTGCAGGCGGCGCGTGAGTCGATCGTCAACGCGGCCAAGCACGCGGGTGTCGAAGACGTTAGTGTTTATGCCGAGGTCGAGCCGACCGCGGTGACGGTGTTCGTGCGTGACCGGGGCAAGGGCTTCGACCCTGATGTCGTGCCGGAGGACCGGCATGGCGTCGCCGACTCGATCCGGGGCAGGATGGAGCGCAACGGCGGCAGTTGCCGGATCAAGACAGCTCCCGGCGAAGGCACCGAGGTACAGCTGGAAATGCCGATGAAGGCGACTAGGGGAGCAGCGTGACGGAGAGCCAGCAGACGCGGGAACCGGTCAAGGTATTCCTGGTCGACGACCACGCGCTGTTCCGCGCCGGGGTGCGCACCGAGCTCGACTCGATCACCGACGAGGTCCAGGTGGTCGGCGAGGCCGGTTCCGTCGCCGAGGCGGTGGC
The DNA here is from genome assembly GCF_042734395.1 of Amycolatopsis sp. NPDC059657. Taxonomy (NCBI): domain Bacteria; kingdom Bacillati; phylum Actinomycetota; class Actinomycetes; order Pseudonocardiales; family Pseudonocardiaceae; genus Amycolatopsis; species Amycolatopsis sp. NPDC059657. The sequence goes on from NZ_JBHWEB010000075.1 coordinate 26,643, forward strand.
GGGCATCGTCCGCACCAACCCGCAGGTCGTGCTCCTCGACGTTCACATGCCCGACGGCGGTGGCGCCGAGGTGCTCAAGCGTGTCCGCCCCGAGCTGCCCGACGTGGTCTTCCTCGCGCTCTCGGTCTCCGACGCGGCCGAAGACGTCATCGCGGTCATCCGCGCGGGCGCCCGCGGTTACGTCACCAAGACCATCTCGTCGAAGGAACTCGTGCGTGCGGTCGTCCGGGTCTCCGACGGCGACGCCGTGTTCTCGCCCCGTCTCGCGGGCTTCGTGCTGGACGCGTTCGCCGATCGGCCCGGCTCGGCCCCGATCAGCGACCCGGACCTCGACCTCCTCACGCCGCGCGAGCGCGACGTGCTGCGTCTGCTCGCGCGTGGTTACGCGTACAAGGAGATCGCGTCCGAGCTGTTCATCTCGGTGAAGACGGTCGAGACGCACGTGTCGAGCGTCCTGCGCAAGACCCAGCTCTCGAACCGCTACGAGCTCTCGCGCTGGGCCTCGGACCGCCGCCTCGTCTAGACCGAGAACTGGGTGATCTTGTCCGGGGTCACCCGCACGATCATCCGCAGCTTCTCCTCGGACTCCGGCTGCGGATCCTGGCCGAGATACTTGTGGGAAAGCGTTGCCGGCAACGTCTTTCCGGGATCCTCGATCAGCTCGGCGGTCCCGCGGATGTCCACCGACTGATACGGATTGTCCTTATCGGACACGGTCAGGCTGATCCGCGGATCCCGTTGCAGATTCCGGATTTTCCGCCGCCCGGCGAGTGACGAGAACACCACGGCGTCCCCGTCCGTCCCGATCCACACCAGCGACGTATGCGGCGACCCATCGGCGTCCAGCGTCGCCACAGTCGCGAAGTTCTTACCGTCCAGCAGCGCGCGCGTTCGTTCGTCAAACCCCATACCCACCAGAACCCGCGCACCCCAAGATCCCTTCCCGATCCAGGGAAAAAAATCCCAATGCGGCATTGGTCAGGTTTCAGCACGCCAATGTGGCTTTCGTCAGCTCTGAGCTGACGAAAGCCACATTGGGATTTTTTTTGGCTCAGTCGGCCACCGAGGCGACCGCCAGTGGTGGGGTGGCAGGGGTGATGGCAGGGCGTCGCTTGACCCTGGTCAGCGCGACCCCGCCCAGCACCACGACCATGCCGGCGATCACGCGCAGGTTCAGCGTCTCGCCGAGGAAGAGCGAGCCCAGCAGCACCGAGACCACCGGCAGCAGGTAGCCGACGATCGACGCCGCCACCGCGCCTTCCGACTCCAGCAGCTGGTAGTTGAGCTTGAACGCGATCCCGGTCGAACCGGCGCCCAGAATCACCACCGCGATGACCGCGATCGGCGACAGGTGGATCGGGGTCAGCCCGCCCACCGGCACCGCGAACAGCATCATCCCGCTCGCCACCAGCATCTGCGCCGCCGCGACCGCGACGGGGGAGACGCCGGTGCCCGACAGGTACTTGCCTTCGTAGACGAACGCCAGCGCGTAGCTCGCCGCGGCGACCAGGCAGGCGACGGCACCCCAGCTGAGCAGGCCGGACGCGTGCCACGGCGCGAAGATCAGCAGGATCCCGGCCAGCCCGATGGCGAGCCCGAACGCCCGCGCCCCGCCGAGCCGCCCGCCCGCGCCGAACAGCGGCGCGATCAGCACCACCCACAGCGGGGTGGTCGAGTTCAGCACCCCGGTGATCCCCGAATCGACCGTCTGCTCGCCGATCGCGAACAGCAGGAACGGCAGCGCGTTGTGGAAGAACGCCGCGAAGCCGATCAGCAGCCAGAACCGTCGCTGGCGCGGCAGCCGGTCCTTGGCCAGGTACACCAGTCCGAGCAGCACGAGCGCGCCGAGCACCAGGCGCGCGAGCACCAGCTGCACCGGCGAGAACGCCTGCAACCCGAACTTGATCCAGAAAAAGCTCGAACCCCACATCAACGCCAGTGCGCCCATGCGCAGCAGCGCCTTCGTCTCACCCACCCAGTCCTCCTCGTATTCACCCAAAGCTTGCGGCCAGGAAGGAGTAAGGACAAGCGAAAATAACTGCATCGACCCTTAAGTAAACCTGTAAGATCACGCCCATGTTGGACGTTCGCCGCCTGCAGGTATTACGCGCTGTGATCACCAGCGGTTCGATCACGGCCGCCGCGCGCAATCTGGGCTACACGCCGTCCGCGATCAGCCAGCAGTTGTCCACCCTGGAACGGGAAGCAGGCACCGAGTTGTTCGAGCGGGTCGGCCGCGGCATCCGCCCGACGCCTGCCGGAACACTCCTGTCCGAGCACGCCGAGGTGCTCAGCGGCCAACTCGCCAAGGCAGAGGCCGCGCTCACCGAGCTGAAGAACGGCCGGACCGGCAGGCTCGCCATCCGCTACTTCGCGACCGCGGGCGCCGCGCTCGTCCCGCCAGCCGTCGCGGCCATCCGCGCCGAGTACCCGGGCATCGAGCTCGACCTCAAGCTCACCGAACCCAACGACCCGATGCCCGAGGTCGAGTCCGGCCGCGCGGACATCGCGATCGTCGTGCTCCCGCGCACCGACCCGGTCGCCAAGGGCATCGAGCTCGTCCATCTGCTCGACGATCCGTACCGCGCGGTGCTGCCCAAGCATCACCCGCTCACCCGCAAGCGCGTGCTCGAGCTCACCGACCTCGCCGAGGAACCCTGGGTCGGCGTCGACGCGGTGCCGGGCGCCTGCCGTCAGGTGCTGATGGAAGCCTGCGCCGCCGCGGGTTTCTCGCCCAACATCGCCGTCGACGCCGACGATTACCAGACGGCACAAGGGTTCGTCGCCGCCGGGCTCGGCGTCACGCTGGTGCCCGAGCTCGGCCTCGGCACCCCGCATCCCGGCGTCACCATCCGCAAGGTGCGTCATCCGGGGCCGTACCGGGCGATCCACGCCGCGGTCGCCGCGCACGCCATGGGCCAGCCCGCGGTCGAACGGCTGCTTTCGGCCATGCGGCACGCTTCGGCCAACGCCGCCTAGCCCGATGGACGAGGTCGCGTTCACGGAGGCCGCCGAGCGGCATCGCCGCGAGCTGCGCGTGCACTGCTACCGGATGCTCGGCTCGTTCGACGAGGCCGAGGACCTCGTCCAGGAGACGTTTTTGCGTGCCTGGAAGGGAATCAACGGCTTCGAAGGCCGCTCCACCTTCCGCGCCTGGCTGTACCGGATCGCCACCAACGCCTGCCTCGACGCGCTTGAGGGCCGCGCCCGCCGCGTGCTCCCGAACGACCTGACGCCACCGTCTCAACCCGACGCGGGTGCACCGGTCCGCACCGATATCCCTTGGCTACAGCCGTTTCCGGACGTCGCCGCGCCCCGCGAGTCCCAGCCGGAAGCCCAGCTCGTCGCCAAGGAGACGATCGAGCTGGCGTTCCTGGCCGCGATCCAATACCTGCCGCCACGCCAGCGCGCCGTGCTGATCCTGCGTGACGTGCTCGGCTGGTCGGCCAAGCAGACCGCCGATCTGCTGGACGGCACGGTCGCGTCGGCCAACAGCGCGTTGCAGCGCGCCAGATCGACGCTCAAGGAGCGCTTGCCGGAGCGCCGGATGGAGTGGTCGGCCGAACCCAGCGAGCAGGACATGGCCGTGCTGCGGCGCTACATGGCCGCCGTGGAACGCGCCGACGTCGCCGCGGTGTCCGAGCTGCTGGCCGAGGACGTCCGCACGACCATGCCGCCGTACCCGATGTGGTTCGAAGGCCGCGATGCCGTCGTCGGCGTGCTCGCCGCGGGCTGGGACACGACCGCGCCGCACTACGTCGGCAAGCTCCGCATGGTGCCGACCCGCGCCAACGGTCAGCTCGCGACGGCCGCGTACGTCCAGGTGCCCGGCGAGACCGCTTATCAAGCCTTCGCGATCGGCGTTTTCCGGATCTCCGACGGCCACATCGCCGAGATCACCGCGTTCCACGACCCCGGACTGTTCCCGGCGTTCGGCCTGGACACCGAGCTCCGATGAGTTTTCGGCCGAGTGGCCGTCTCAACTTCCAGTAGATCGAAAACCCTGGAGGAAGACCATGAGCAAGGTGCTGTATTCGGCCGCGATGTCACTGGACGGGTTCATCGCTGGCGCTGGCGGTGACATGTCCTGGCTGAACGACCATCCCGGCAAGAACCCGATCGTGGCCGAGCTGATCGAGAAGACGGGCTCGCTGCTCATCGGCGCCCGCACGCAGTTCGGCGACGACCCGAACCGGGACACGCCCAACGAGGGCCCGTTCGGCGGCGCCTGGCACGGTCAGCAGTTCGTGCTCACGCACAACCCGCCGTCGGCCCCGGTGCCGGACACGACCTTCTGCGACAACCTCGAAACCGCTGTGGCATTGGCGAAAGCGGCAGCAGGCGACAAGTACGTCAACGTGCTCGGCGCGAACGTCGCGAAGCAATGCCTCGCGGCCGGCTTGCTCGACGAGATCGCCGTGACCATCGTGCCCGCGCTGCTCGGCGACGGTGTGCGGCTGTACGAGCACCTCGGCGGCACCAACATCAAGCTCGAGCACGTCAGCCGCGGTCTCGCGCCGAACGGCACGAACATCTGGCTGCGGGTCGCCTAAACGAAGAAGAGTTCGGCGATCAGCACGCCGACCAGTATCGCGACCACCACGGCCACCGCGGGGATCAGCCACTTCGGCTTGGCCGAAGCCGGTTTCGGCGGCCGTGGTGGCGCGGCCGGTCGCGGCTGGAACGCCTGGTGCGGCGGAACCGGCTGCTGGATGGCCGTCGGCGCGGCGGTGCCCGGTGCGGCGGCCGATGGAGGTGTGGCAGGCATGATCGGCATCGCGGGCGCCGTCGGCGGCACGAACGCGGTCTTGGTGTCGCCGTGGCTGATCGCGTTGAGCGACCGGACGGTGTCGTTCATCGTCGGCCGGGTGATCGGGTCCTGCCGCAGCATCTTGCCCAGCGCGCCGGACAACGGCCCGGCGTTGTCGATCGCAGGCGGCCCGCCCTGGCCGTTCTCCCCGTACGGCGGCACGCCTTCGACGGCCGTGTACAGCGTCGCGCCCAGCGAGAAGACGTCCGAAGCCGGCGTCGCGGGCAGGCCGCGTGCCACCTCGGGCGCGCGGTACGCGGGCGTCGGGCCGCCGCCGGTGATGCCGATGTCGGTGAGTTTGACGCCGCCGTCGTCGGCCAGCAGCACGGTGCCCGGTTCGAGCGTGCGGTGGATGATGTTCGCCGCGTGCAGCGTCGCCAGCGTCGAACCGAGCTGGATGCCGAGGCCCGCGGCCTGTTCGGGGGTGAGCCTGCCGTGCTCGGCCAGGAACTGCGCCATGCTGCGTGACGGGATGTACTCCATCACGATCCACACGTCGTCGTTCTCGTGGAACACGTCGTGCACCGTGATCGCGCACTTGTGCTCGATCTTGGCGGCGTTGCGGCCTTCGAGGAAGGCCTGCTCCCGCGCCTGCGCCGCCTGTTCCGGCGTGAGGCCGGACGGGATCAGCAGGCGTTTCATCGCGACCGTCCGGTGCAGCCGCAGGTCGAGCGCCAGCCACACGATGCCGGCGCGGCCACGTCCGATCGGCTGATCAAGGCGATAGCGCTCGCCGACGACGGAACCTTCGGTACTCACCAACTCGCGATACCTATCCGCCGGCCGGGGTCGACGAGGATGTCTCGGTAGATGAGGACTTCGTCGGAGACGAGGTGGTCGTCTTGGAGGTCGGCGTCGTCTTCGTCGTCGTCGGCGGAGTCGTCTTCGTAGGCGTCTCCGACGTCGTCGTCTTGGACGAGGTCGTCTTCTTCGTCGTCGTTTCCGTCGGCGTCGTGGACTCTTCCGTCGGCGTCGACTCGGTGGTCGTCGGCGACGACTTCGTGGTCGAAGGCGCGGAAGTGCTCGGCTTGGTGTCGGTCGTCGCGGTGCTGCTGCGCGGGCTGAACACCCAGATGCCCATGGCGATGAGCCCGACCAGCACGATCCCGCCGATGATGGCGGGCTTCTTCCACGCGCCGGGCTTCTCTTCGTCGTCCTTCGCGGCCGGTTCGGCTGCCGGGCGCCGCGGCGGCGGGGGCGCGGGAGCCGGGGGCTCGTCGTCGAAGTCGTCTTCGTAGTCGTCGTAGTCCGCCATCGGGACCGCGCGCGTGGCGTTCGGGCCGGGAGGCGGCCCGGCGGGCGGCATCGCCGTCGTCCGGTCGAAGCCGGAGTCGTAGGCGGCGTTGTCGTAGTCGTTCTGCGGGTACGCGCCGCCGCCGTCGTCGTAGTCGTACTGGTCGTCGTAGAACCCGCCCTGGCGCGGCGGCTCCTGCTGGTCGAGCAGCGTGCCGGAGTGCCCGTCCTCACCCTCGAACAGCTGAGTCGAGCCGGGTGCCGGACCGCCGAGCACGCCGGCGACCGGCGCCAGGTGCGTCGCGTCGGTCGGCCCGCCGAGCGGCGTCTCGCCGCGCGCGACGGCCGCGAGCAGCTCTTCGCACTCCTCGGCGGTCGGCCGGTGGTGGACGTCCGGGTGCAGCAGCACGGCCAGGACGCTCGCGAGCGGCCCCGACTGGCGCGGCGGGTCGATCTGCCCGGCGGCGACCTTGTGAAGCAGGCTCAGCGTGTTCTCGCTGAGCCCGAACGGCGGCTGGCCTTCGCAAGCCGCGTAGAGCGTCGAGCCGAGTGAGAAGACATCGGCTTCCGAGCCGGGTTCGCCGCCGATGGCCACCTCGGGCGCCAGGTAGGCGGGCGTGCCCGCGATCATCCCGGTCTTGGTGACCGTGACGTCGTCGGTGGCGCGGGAGATGCCGAAGTCGGTGATCTTCACGATCCCGTTGCCGCCGAGCAGGATGTTGCCCGGCTTGATGTCACGGTGCACGATGCCGACCGCGTGCGCTTCCTTCAGCGCGGCCGCGATCTGCGCGCCGATCCTGGCGACCTCGGTCGGCTCCAGCGTGCCCTGCTCCTGCAGCACCTGCGCGAGACTCGTCGACGGCAGGTACTCCATGATCAGGCAGGGCTGGCCGCGATCGTCGGTGACGACGTCGAACACGGTGATCGCGTTCGGGTGGTGCAGCCGAGCCGCGATCCGGCCTTCGCGCATGGTGCGCTGGCGCGCGTCGTCGGCGTCGTGCTGCTCCAGACCCGGCTGAAGGAACAGCTGCTTGACCGCGACCGTTCTGGCCAGAACCTCGTCGTGTGCTTGCCAGACGGCGCCCATGGCGCCGGTGCCGATCCGCCGCACTATGCGGTACCGATCGGCGACCAGGCGACCCTCGTCGCTCACGCGACCTCCTTCAGGCTCCGTCTCGCTGCGGGTTCGGTTCCCGCAGAGGGCAAGCGGCGACCGTGGTGGCGCGCCACACGTCCAGGAGCGTAGGCACATCTTGTGGTCAGTGTGTCGGCTTTGCCGAGACCGACTCGTGACAAGGCTAAGCGCTCACTCTGCGCACACACATCCGGCACGCATTGAGAGGCGACCTTGATCACATCTGCTGGGCCGAAAGCAGCTTCACTTCGGAGATGAGCCCGGACGTGGTCTCCGCCATCCGGAGCAGCTGGGTGACCCGCAGCTGTCCGCCGTCCGGTTCGCGCATGGTGACCACCGCGATCACCGAACCATCGGGCTGAACCGTGGCTTCCAGCACCTTCACCGCGTCCATCGGGCTCCACGCGCGGACGAGGTCGCCAGGCTCGGTGCCGGCGAGCAGCGGATCCAGCAGTGACAGCGCGCCGGTCGGATTGAAGTCGATCATCTCGTAGAACTTCTTGACGATGTCGAGTTTCTGCGCGGGCGCGGCGCCTGCCGCGACCTGCGGCTTCGCCGTCGAGGGCGCGCCGCCGGTACGTTCCGTGGTCGCGGCGGGAGTGTCGGCGGCCTGTACGACCGCGGGTGAACCGGCGTCCGGCTTGGCCTGCTTGGGGGCGCCGGAGGCGCCCCGTCCGCCGGACACGGGGTCCGGCACGGCGAAGCCGCCGAGCGCGGCGGCGCCGGCGGGCTCGACCACGGTGGGCACGTTCTGCTGCTGGCGGTGACCGGCGAGCGAGGCCGCGGCGATCACGGAGCCGGTGACGAGCGAGGCGGCGATCAGCAGTCCGCCGAGCTTGGCCCGCCTGGCGAGGCGGCTCTCGGTCTGCTCGGGTTCGAGTTCTTCCTGTCGCGGCTCCGGCTCGTCCTGAGCGCGGGGCGGCACGAAGTTCTGCGGCTCGCGGAAGACCTGCTCGAGGTACTCGCGGTCGACCCGGTTGTCATCGAGGAAGTCGGCGGGGATGACGTCCTCGATGCGGATGGTGTCGACGGTGTCGGATCGGACCGGCTCGCGCCGGGTTCCTTGCCGATCGTGCACGGGTTTCCTCGCGCTTTCTGAGCCGGTCTCGCTCTGCTGTCAGGGGCACGGGCGTTTCATCGCCCTCGGCCGGTTCGGCCGTTCGGTGTAACTCGGTCGTCTTGGTGGACGCGCCGAACCACTGACATCAGGTAACCCTGGGATGCGGAGGCAAGCCAGTCCCGGTCGCCGGAATGCGTTCGTGGAACGACGAACGGCACTCTATGTCACCCACCCGGACCAGGAAAAACCGCTTACCGCACTGCACGTGCACGGTGTTTAAGCAGCTGCACGTGCAGATGCTGTCACCGACCGTCGCTCTCGATCTTGGCGTCATCACCGAACGTCAGCGTGCGCGTTTCCAGCGTCTTGCTGCCATCCTTATGGGTGACCTCGACGGTATTGACGGTTACTCCGCGATTCTGGTCAATGCTGATCTTCTTCACTTCGAAATACGCGACATCGGCGTATTTCTGCGCCAGCGCCTGCGGTCCTTGGTCACGCAGCTTGCCGGTGGTCACCGAGGAGGCCGTGTTCGGGTCTTCGGCGACGGTGTTGAAGAACTTCTCCGTGTTGTCACCCATCGACTGGCTGTCTATCGGGAACGAGTACCAGGGCGCGGAGGTCGTGGTCCGCGCCGGAGGGGTGACCGGCGGCTTCTGCGGCGAGTTCGGCGCGGGGGCGCCGGTGGTCACCGGGCCACCGCCGCCCGAAGGCGCGGCGGGCGGCATCATCCCGCCGTCACGCGGTGCGCCCGCGATCACGGGTTTGCGGTCTCCGGTCGAGGCCTGGTTCTTGCCGCCGCCCCCGGAAGGCTTGGTGGCGGACGCGGTCGGCGACGGCGGGGCCTTCTGCTCGTCGCTGACCGACGGCTGCCCGCCGCGGTACCCGGGCCAGCCCTGATTGGAGGCCTGGTTCTCGGTCGGGCTGCCGACCAGCAGCGAACCGGCGAACAGCAGCGCGACGACCACGCCACCCGAGGAGATGGTGGCGAACCAGGCTGCTTTCTTCCAGGTCTTCGGCGGGGTGACCGACGCAGGCACGGAGCCGAGGTCGAAGGTGCCGAGCCCATCGGGCGCGGGCGCGAGGTAGACGCGGACGTCGTCCTCTTCTTCTCTGCGTGGTGGCCGCACCGGCTGGGTCAGCTTGATCTTGGTGCGGCGGCTGGCCTGGTCTTCGACCGGCTCGGGCGGCGGCGCGACGACGGGTGTCTCCGCCGTCGGTTCGTCCGCGCGGGGCTGGGGCAGCGGCGCGGCCGGGCGGCGCGGCGGGCGCGGCACCGGTGGCCGAGGCACGGGCAGCTCGCCGCGGATGGGAAGAAAGCCGTAGTCCGCCTTGAGTGGCCTGGTCTGCCGCTCGGCGCGGGGGAGTGAGCCGCTCACCGAGGGATAGAAGGGATTGTCGTCGTGGAGCTCGTGCCGCCCGTGGTCCGGATGCGCCGAAACCGCGGGAGTCCAGGTCCCCGCGCCGTTACGCCGATGCCGCCCCCGTGCGTCCAGAGGATCGCCGAAGGAGTCCGCCCCGATGCTCATGCTGGATCGACCCCCCTCACTCTGCGCCCTGACGCGATTACCGTCAGACTTAAGCCGATCGGACCAAACGGCCGGGCATCGGAACGAGCGGAATAACGCGCCGAATACCGAGCAAATGCACGCGCACGCGACGGTAGACGCGCCGGGCCGCTGGCCGGGCGCGTCTCGCGGGCATCGCCCGACCCAGACGCGAGGGTCCACACGCCATTCAGACTAAAAGCTGAATGGGCCGTTCGTCTCGTTAGTTGTGCAAGTTGCAGATCTTTCACTCTGACGGGCGCGGCTAAATGGGCGGCGCTTACTCAGAGAGATGATATGCGGCTCCAAACGATCCGTTTTGTCTGGTTTTCCGCGATTTTTGGCCGTACGCGATTACCCGCCGCTGCGATAACGGGACTGGGTCGACTGCAGTGACTTGGTCGCCACGGCACCGCTGCCCGCGGCCAAGATGATCGCGAGGATGTCCATCCCCGTGCCGCCCGCGGTGAACAGCCACGCGACGAGCGAGACGGCGGTGGTGCCGCCGGCGATCGCCCAGCGGCTCTTCACGTACTGGGCGATCGGCGCGCCGCCCGCGCGCTTGTTCGCCGCGTTGTTGAGCATCGCGAGATAGCCGAGGTGCCCGAGCGTCGCCAGCACACCGGCGATCGCGACCAGGATGGCGATCAAATTAATCATGTCACCAGTCTGCCCGCATGCTGTCCGGTTCGTCCTAGGGGTTCACCCTGATTTGGCCGACCGTGCCCGCAAGGTTACGAGCGGGGCGCTACCTGCCGAGGCGGCCGCGGCCCAGGTTCAGCAGCGCCATCGCGAGCTGGCGGCCGTCGGGGCCGAGTTCGCGGTAGCGGGCGAGCACGTCCATCTCACGGTTGTAGACGATCCGGGTCCCGCCGGCGGCCATCCTGGCGGCGCCGATGGTCTTCGAGACCTCGACACGGCGTTTGATGAGGCGGAGGATTTCGGCGTCCAGCCAGTCGATCTCCTGGCGGAGCGCGTCGATCTCTTCCGCGGTGTGCTCGGCGTCCGGCGTTTCCTGCGTCTGAGTGTTCATCGAGACCTCTCTTCGGTCCTGATCGTCCTCGGAACCCTGAGCAGACGGAAGCCCCGGGTCCGTGGACTCCGGGGCTTCGGGTGATTCGCGGTGAGGCACTACGCGATCACGGGAGCCGGAGTCCGGGTCCCGTAAAAAAATCGCTCAGCGTGGTGCCGCATGTGATCAGTATGGCACAGCGGTGGCCCGGCGTGCCCTCGAGCCTCGGATGCGCGCGTGCACCGCCAAGCTCACTGCCAGCCAAAACATCGGCGCGATGGGCCAGAAGTACGGCACATCCGAAGTAGCCCACCTGATCAGGAAAACGACCGAAAGGACCACCGCGAACGCGGCGTGCGCACGCAGTGCCGGATGTGCGGCGAAGCGGCGCCGGGGCGGCGCTGGTGCCGGGAGATCGGCGGTGAGCGCGGTCAGTTCGTCGGTGTACTTCGTCAGATAGACGGCGCCGAGCCGTTCCTCCATTTCTTCCATTGTCAGTCTCCCTTCGGCAACTGCGGCTTGGACGAGTGCGGCGACGCGTTCGCGATCGGTGTCGGCGGCGCGGAGGCGGTGTGGGATCCGGGTTTCCATAAGACGATCGTCCGCGCGCGAAACCGATCGCGCGTCGGGCCCGGAGCGGCATCGGGAGCTACGTCCGGTGCGGTAGCCGCGAATCTTGTCGGACGCGCCGAGTAGCGTGGACTCCTGATGGACACCCTCTTCGATCTGCAACCCGAAACCCCGCGGCGGCACGCCGAGCTGCTCGACGACCTCAACGGTGCTCAGCGTGAGGCGGTGACGCACCACGGTGCGCCGCTGCTCGTCGTCGCGGGCGCAGGCTCCGGTAAGACCCGGGTGCTGACCAGGCGCATCGCGTACCTGCTGGCGGAGCGCCATGTGCACCCGGGGCAGATACTCGCGATCACGTTCACCAACAAGGCCGCGGCGGAGATGCGGGACCGGGTGAACGAGATGGTCGGCAGGCGGGCCAACGCCATGTGGGTGTCGACCTTCCACTCCATGTGCGTGCGGATCCTGCGCCGTGAGGCCAAGACGCTCGACCTGTCGTCGAACTTCTCCATCTACGACTCCGACGACACCAAGCGGCTGATCACGCTCGTGGCGCGGGATCTCGACATCGATCCCAAGCGTTATCCGGCGCGCACGCTCGCGATCCACATCTCGAACCTCAAGAACGAGCTGATCGACGCGGATGGCGCGGCCTCGCAGGCAGCCAACGACCTCGAGCGCCGCGTCGCCGAGGTGTACGCGGAGTACCAGCGTCGCCTGATCCAGGCCAAGGCGATGGACTTCGACGACCTGATCATGCGCATGGTCGAGCTGCTGCAGGTCTTCCCCGATGTCGCCGAGTACTACCGGCGCCGCTTCCGGCACGTGATGGTCGACGAGTACCAGGACACCAACCACGCGCAGTACACGCTGGTCCGTGAGCTGGTCGGAATCGAGACGACCGAGTCGGGCGTGCCGCCCGCCGAGCTGTGCGTGGTGGGTGACGCGGACCAGTCCATCTATGCCTTCCGCGGCGCCACCATCCGGAACATCGAAGAGTTCGAGCGTGACTTCTCGGACGCGCGCACCATCCTGCTGGAGCAGAACTACCGCTCCACGCAGACGATCCTGTCCGCCGCGAACGCGGTCATCGCGCGCAACCCGAACCGGCGTGACAAGCGGCTGTGGACCGACTCCGGCGACGGCGAGAAGATCGTCGGCTACGTCGCTGACAACGACCACGACGAGGCCGCCTTCGTCGCCGGCGAGATCGACGCGCTCGCGGACAAGGGCGTCGCGAACTACTCGGACGTGGCGGTGTTCTACCGCACCAACAACCAGTCACGGGTGTTCGAAGAGATCTTCATCAGGCTCGGCCTGCCGTACAAGGTCGTCGGCGGCGTGCGGTTCTACGAGCGCCGCGAGGTCAGGGACATGCTGGCGTACCTGCGGGTGCTGGCGAACCCGGAAGACACGGTGAGCCTGCGGCGCATCCTCAACGTGCCCAAGCGCGGCATCGGCGACCGTGCCGAGGCCGTGGTCGCCACGTACGCCGAGCGCGAGCGGATCTCGTTCGCGCAGGCGCTGCGGGTGGCCGCGACCGGCGACATGCCGCTGATGAACCCACGCTCCGGCAAGGCCATCACCGGTTTCGTCGCGCTGCTCGACGGGCTCCGCGAGCTGGTCGACGAAGGCCAGGAAGTCGCGGACGTGCTCGAATCGGTGCTCGACCGCACCGGCTACCGCACGGAGCTCGAAGAGTCCGACGACCCGCAGGACGCCTCCCGCGTCGAGAACCTGACCGAACTCGTCACCGTGGCAAGGGAATTCACCGAGTTCACGGTCGAGGTGGCCGCCGCCGTCGCGAACGACGAGAACGCCGAGCTGGTCGAGGACGACGACGCCGGAGTGCCTGCGCCCGGCTCGCTCCCGGCGTTCCTGGAGCGCGTTTCGCTGGTGGCGGACGCGGATTCCATCCCTGACCCCGACGGCGGCGACGACGCGGACGACGCCGGCGTGGTCACCCTGATGACCGTGCACACCGCGAAGGGCCTCGAGTACCCGGTGGTGTTCTGCACCGGCTGGGAGGACGGGATCTTCCCGCACATGCGGGCACTGGGCGACCCGACCGAACTCGCGGAGGAGCGGCGCCTCGCGTACGTGGCGATCACCCGTGCCCGCGAGCGGCTCTATCTCTCGCGCGCGATGACGCGGTCCGCGTGGGGCCAGCCGATGAACAACCCGGCCTCCCGGTTCTTCGACGAGATCCCGGCCGAGCTGGTCGACTGGCGCCGCGAGGAGCCGGTCTCGCGTGCCTTCGGCGGCACCGGCAACTTCGGCTCACCGCGCGTGGCGACCACGTGGGGCAGCAAGCAGCGTTCGGAGTCCACCGGTTTCGGTGCGGCGCCGAACAAGGGCTGGAAGGACACGGTCGCGCTGAAGCTGGAGGTCGGCGACCGCGTCAGCCACGACAAGTACGGCCTCGGCACGGTCCTGTCCTGCGACGGCACCGGCCCGCGTGCCACGGCCACCATCGACTTCGGTGGCTCCGGCAAGGTCCGGCTGATGCTCATCGGCTCCGTCCCCATGGTCAAGCTCTAAGCGCTACCCCGGCCCGGCCCACCGGCCGGTCCGCATGAACGCCCCTTTCGCAACGTTGAGCGTTGCGAAAGGGGCGTTCACAGCGTGCGGGCCGTGAGCGACCCAAAACTGTCGGACCCCCTTGCTACCTTGCGAACACTGGTAGAGGGAGGGGTTTTCAGTGGCAGAGGTGGCCTTGCGGCCGGTCGAGGACGCCGACCTGGACGCGTTGTTCGAGCAGATGCGCGATCCCGAGTCGGTGCGTATGGCCGCGTTCACGACCAAGGATCCCGACGACCGCGCGGCGTTCGACGCGCATATGGCGAAGCTGCGGGCCGCGCCGGACATCACCCTGCGGGCGGTGACCCATGACGGGCACTTCGTCGGCACCATCTCCAGCTTCGTGATGGACGGCGACACCGAGCTCACCTACTGGATCGACCGCGCGGCGTGGGGGCAGGGAATCGCGAGCCGGGCGCTCGCACTGCTACTCGAAGAGGTCGCGGTCCGGCCGTTGCACGCCCGAGCCGCCAGCGACAACCTCGGCTCGCTCGGGGTGCTGCGGAAAGCGGGCTTCGCGGTAGTCGGCACCGACGTCGGGTACGCGAACGCCAGGGGTGCGGAAATCGAAGAGACGATCCTCCGGCTCGACTGAGTGCGTACTGAGTGTCTAAAACTGTCGGACCCGCCGACTAGAATCGAACACAAGTTCGAATCATGGGGTACGCTGAGCAGGTCGGCGGCCCGGGACGCGGGGAGGGGTAACCGATGCGGGTGACGGCGGGTTTCGGTGGATCAGTGCCGGGGTATATCAAGGTCAGTGACGGGAAATGGGTCGGAGCGCGAGCCGGGGCTCGTGCTCCATCGGGAACGCCGGGCTTGCCGCCTGGCGCGCGTCAACCGGTTTGCAGGGGCCGGAAAACGCCGCACGCCGCGCCCTGGATGACGGGGCGCGGCGAGACGGCGAATATCGGAACAGCCAGGAACCTCTTACGTGAGGTTGATTCCGCGCGCGGAAAGCCACGGCAGCGGGTTGATCTTCTTGGAACCGCCCTGCCAGACCTCGAAGTGCAGGTGCGGGCCAGTGGACTGGCCGCGGTTGCCGATCTCGGCGATCTGGTCGCCGCAGCCGACCTTCTGGCCGGCACGTACCGAGAAGCTGTTCATGTGGCCGTAGACGGTGACGGTGCCGTCGTCGTGCTGGATGCGCACCCACAGGCCGAAACCGCTGGCCGGGCCCGCTTCGATGACGGTGCCGGCGGCGGCCGCGTAGATCGGGGTGCCGATCGAGTTCGCGATGTCGACGCCGAGGTGGCTCGTGCCCCAGCGGGCACCGAAACCTGAGGTGAAGGTGCCCTTGGCGGGCAGGCAGGTCTTGGGCTTGGCGGCCTCTTCGGCTGCCTTGCGGGCGGCGGCTTCACGCTTCTCGCGGGCCTGGGTGACCTGCTCGCTGTCGGCCAGCTTCTGCGCTTCGGCGGAGGGGTCGCTCAGGTGCGATGCCGGAAGCAGTTCGGGTGCGCCGCCGGTGGCCGCGCCGCCGAGCCCGAAGGCCGCGCTCGCGTCGGTGGCGTTCGCCAGCGGGGTGACCGCGGCGTCGGAGTCAGTGGCACCGGCCGAGTTCAGCGTCTGGCCTGCCGCGGCCGCGGCGAAAGCGCCACAGGCGACAGCGGCAACGACGACACGACCGCGCAGAGCAGAGGAGGGGGGAGCAAGCCGGTGGGAACCCCGGACGCGAACGACAGCACCGTTCAGTGCGCCTTTCACAACCGGGGAAGGAGCTTGGCCGCCGGGGGAGCGGTGTGAAGCCAAGACGGGGCCTTCCGTGTTCGGGGAATCAGGTCGGTCCGGGACGTCGGGCGGGGGATCCCGACTGAGCAACCTCGGGGGTGGTTGCTCGCTGTCCTTTTCGTGACCTGACTGTAATGGGGTTCGGGGGACAGTAACCAAGGGGCACCGTTCTGGGCAACATCTGCCCCGCGTGTCGGCTGAACGTGGAATGGCGTGCCGTGCTTGGACCAGTGGCTATTACGCAAAGTTGGGAGGGGGTTACATCGTTCGGTGTGACTTACGTAACAGGGGTTCCCCTAGGGGAAACCGTATGAACGGACGGTTTGGTGATGTCCGAGAGGCGAATAACCGGTTGCGTGGCCAGCCCTCCGCACCCGTGCCGCCCACTGCGCGCGAGCGCACGCGTACGCGTACGCGTGTGTTCACGCACCCGCGCGCAGGGGCAACGCGTTCGCGTCGCCGGACTGGTTCAGCCGGGTGAGGCGTCGGGGTGTGTGGCGCGGCGTAGTCGCTTGGGTGCTTGCTAGCGTCTCCAGCCGATGCCGACCTCTGAAGCTGAAGCCGCTGTGTCCGCCCAACCTCGGCCGGGGGCGTTGACCGTCGCGCTCGGGCTGTCCGCGGCCGCCACCGCCGCACTGATGCTCGGCGCGCTGCTGCCGGTGGTGACCGGCGTGAACGCCGGGTTCTCCGCCGGGCCGATGCTGATCATCCTGGCGCTGCTGCCGTTCGCCGCCGCCGTCGTCTTCACCATCGAGCGCCGATATGGCCAGGCCGCGGGTGTCCTGCTCGGCGCCGCCGCGCTCGCGCCCGGTCGCATCATCCTGGACATGCAGGTACTCGCCGGCTCGCAGGACATCGTGCGGCCCGAGTTCTACCTGCCGGGCCGGTACGACGATCCGCCGGTCGGTGTCGGGTTCTGGGTGCTGCAGGCCGGGTTCCTGCTGACCATCGCCGCCGGATACACCGCCAACCGCGTGGCGCAGGACGAGGCCGACGCGCTCGGCGCGATCCCGGCGCGGCGCTGGTGGCAGCTGCTGGCGCCGTTCCCGGCGATCTGGGCTGCCGTCGGCCTGGTGATGCCTCCGGTCGGCTCGGCCAACGTCTTCCTCCTGTCCCGGTCGGCGTTCGAATCGCCCACTTATGTGCTCGCCGGTTACCTGCTGCTCGGTGCCGGTGTGGTCGTGGCCGCCTCGGTCGCGCTGACGCTGGTGCCCGAAGTCGGCGCGGGCGTGCTCGTCGGGCTCGCCGCCGGATTGCTCGGCGTCGCCGTGCCCAGCGTGGTGTCGGGGCTGGTGGTCGACAAGCTGTCGCTGAGCCCTGGCCCGGTGCTCGTGCTCATCGCCGCCTTCGGGCTGGTGGCCGCGGCGCTGCTGCTCGCGCTGACCTTCCGCAAGGCGGGCGAGTTGCCGTCCGAGGCGAAGGTGCCGGGGCTGTCACTGTGGCGCCGCGTGACCGGCGCGCTGGGCGTGCTCACCGCCGCGCTCGCCCTCGCCGGGTGTCTCGCTCCCGTTGTCGTCGCCGAGGCCGGATTCACCGCGGCGCACAGCCCGGTCCGCTGGCTGCTGGTCATCGCCGGGGCGCTGACCGCTGTGCTCGCGCTGGTTCCGGCCGCGCGGCCCGCGTTGTCGGTCGCCTGGGCAGGTGTCGTCCTCACCGGCGCGACCGTGCTCGCCACGCCGGTCGCGGCGACTCGGCTGGCAGGCGCGTTCACCATCGGGCCTGGCGTCGTACTGACCAGCCTCGCGATGTTCGCCGCCGCCGCGACGGCCGTCGCTTCCGTCGTCACCGGTGTCGTCGAGCGTGAAGAGGCCGAGGAACTCGACCGGCCCGCGCTCGGACCGGCGCTGGCCGTGCCACTGGCGCTGGCCGCGGTGCTCGCCGTGCTCGCGTTCGCGATCCCGGTCGTCAGCGCGCCCGATTACGTCGCGCCCGGTCTCTTCGCGAGCTTCGACGTGTCGTCGTGGGGCTTGCTCGCCGGGCTGTTCGCCGTCGTGGGCGCCGTCGCGTTCGCGGTGCGCAGCCGACCGGCCAAGGGCGCGGTGCTGCTGTCCGGCGCCGCGGCCGTCGTCGTGCTGCGCGTTGCCGAGTTGCCGTTCCTCAGCGGCAAGGTCGAGGGCGCGCACGCGGCACTCGGTTTCTGGTTCGCGCTCGGCTGTCTTGTCTCGCTGATCATCGCGGCCGTCGTCTCGGCGCGGAGCGCGAAGTGATCCGTGTCGTGCTGGTCGAGTTCGGCGAGTCCTGTGTGGACCTGGCCAGGTTGCTGCGCGACGCTGGCGTCGAAGTCGTCTACACCGGCGAACTGACCACTGTGGACCAGATCATCCGCACCGCCGAACAGGAGGATCCGGACGTACTGGGCGTCGCGGTCGCCGCCGGCCGGAAACTTGACGGACTGGCCGAGTCGATCGGCGATGTGCGGCTGTTCACGATCGGGTCATCCGAAGCCGCCGAAACCCGCTTCAACACGGCCGAAGAAGCCGTGAAGTGGGTGGACTCACACCGCTAAACCGCCTCTCGTGACCGAGTTCACCAGGTGCGGAGTCCCCTGCTTCTCCGCAGGTCGCTAACCTCATCTGGTCCGACAGCAGCAGCGGTTCGGGTAGCCCGAACCAACACAGTGGCGTGTCGTCAGGAGACTGGAGTAGTGGACCTCTACGAGTACCAGGCGAGGGATCTCTTCGCCGCCCATGGTGTACCGGTTCTGCCGGGTGCCGTGGCCAACACCCCCGAAGAAGCCAAGGCTGCCGCGGAGCAGATCGGCAACCAGGTCGTCGTCAAGGCCCAGGTGAAGACCGGTGGCCGTGGCAAGGCGGGCGGCGTCAAGCTCGCCCAGACCCCCGATGAGGCCGCCGAGAAGGCGGAAGCCATCCTCGGCCTCGACATCAAGGGCCACATCGTGCACCGCGTGCTGGTGGCGGAGGCCTCGGACATCGCGTCCGAGTACTACTTCTCCTTCCTGCTTGACCGTGCCAACCGGACCTTCCTCGCGATGGCGTCCGCCGAAGGCGGCGTCGAGATCGAGCAGCTCGCCGTGGAGCGCCCCGACGCGCTCGCCAAGATCCCCGTCGACGCGATCGCCGGTGTGGACAAGGCGAAGGCGCTGGAGATCCTGACCGCGGGCAAGTTCCCGGCCGAGATCATCGACGAGGCCGCCGACGTCGTCGTCAAGCTCTGGGAGACCTTCGTCTCCGAGGACGCGACGCTGGTCGAGGTCAACCCGCTGGTCCGCGACCCGCAGGACAAGATCATCGCCCTCGACGGCAAGGTCACCCTGGACGAGAACGCCGGCTTCCGACACCCCGACCACGAGGCCCTCGTCGACAAGCAGGCCGAGAACCCGCTCGAGGCGAAGGCCAAGGCCGCCGACCTCAACTACGTCAAGCTCGATGGCCAGGTCGGCATCATCGGCAACGGCGCGGGGCTCGTCATGTCCACTTTGGACGTTGTCGCCTACGCGGGTGAGAAGCACGGCGGCGTCAAGCCCGCCAACTTCCTCGACATCGGTGGCGGCGCCTCGGCGCAGGTCATGGCGGCCGGTCTGGACGTCATCCTCAACGACACCGACGTCAAGAGCGTCTTCGTGAACGTCTTCGGCGGCATCACCGCTTGCGACGCGGTCGCCAACGGCATCGTCGAAGCGCTGAAGATCCTCGGCGACGAGGCCAGCAAGCCGCTGGTGGTCCGGCTCGACGGCAACAACGTCGAAGAAGGCCGCCGCATTCTGGCGGAGGCCAACCACCCGTTGGTGACCGTCGTGGACACCATGGACAACGCGGCCGACAAGGCCGCCGAGCTCGCTGCGGCAGGTGCGTGACATGTCGATCTTCCTGACCGAGAACAGCAAGGTCATCGTCCAGGGCCTCACCGGCTCCGAGGGCATGAAGCACGCCACGAAGATGCTGAAGTCCGGCACCAACATCGTGGGTGGCGTCAACGCCCGTAAAGCGGGCACGACCGTCACCATCGAGGGCAAGGACCTCAAGGTCTTCGGCACCGTCGAAGAGGCCATCAAGGAGACCGGCGCCGACGTGTCGGTCGTCTTCGTGCCGCCGAAGTTCGCCAAGGACGCCGTCCTCGAGGCCATCGACGCCGAGATCGGCCTCGCCGTGGTCATCACCGAGGGCATCCCGGTGCACGACTCGGCCTACTTCTGGGCGCACGCGGTCGCCAAGGGCAACAAGACCCGCATCATCGGGCCGAACTGCCCCGGCGTGATCAGCCCCGGCAAGTCGAACGCGGGCATCATCCCCGCCGACATCTCGGGCCCCGGCAAGATCGGCCTCGTGTCGAAGTCGGGCACGCTGACCTACCAGATGATGTACGAGCTGCGCGAGATCGGTTTCTCGACGGCCGTCGGCATCGGTGGCGACCCGGTCATCGGCACCACGCACATCGACGCGCTCGCGGCCTTCCAGGAGGACCCCGAGACCGAGGTCATCGTGATGATCGGTGAGATCGGTGGCGACGCGGAAGAGCGCGCGGCCGACTACATCAAGGCCAACGTGACCAAGCCGGTCGTCGGCTACGTCGCGGGCTTCACCGCGCCGGAGGGCAAGACCATGGGTCACGCCGGCGCGATCGTTTCGGGTTCGTCCGGCACCGCTGCCGCCAAGAAGGAGGCCCTCGAGGCCGCCGGCGTCAAGGTGGGCAAGACCCCGAGCGAGACCGCCGAGCTGGCGCGCGAGATCTACAAGGGTCTGCACGCCTGATCAAGGCTGACTGAAAAGGGCCGGACACCTCTGCTTGGTGTCCGGCCCTTTTGTGTCGCTCAAGTGGCTAAGTAACTTGGCCACTTTGCTACGCTTGGCGCATGGTTGATTCCGAAAAGCTCGAAGCGCACCTGGCCGGGATGCAGCGTCAGATGTCGGACATGCAGTGCGACGCGACCACCGCGCGAGTGCTGGCGGTGGCGGCCGATCGCGAGGTGTCCGAGTGCCGGGGGACGCTGACCGCGCACACCCGGGTGCTCAGCGAGCTCAGCCAGACACAGGCCGAGCACCTCAAGGAGACGCGCGCCTTCGAGACGAAAATGAGCATCTTCGAGGCGCGGTCACGGTCCGCTCAGCTGGAGACGACGCTCTACCAGGCGGATGTCCGCGCCCAGCTCGCCAAAGTCGACCAAGGCATGGCCGAACTCGCCGCCCTGTTGCGGACGGTGATCGACAAACAAAGGTCTTAGCGGTCGCCCGACCCCCTTTGACCTGGGAATGCTCGGAGGCCTCAAGGATCGGTTCGCGTGCCTGGGCGGTCGGCTCGCGTACCTGAAGGGTCGTCGGCGTGCCGACTCGTCAGGTACGTGTGCCGACTCTTGGGGTACACGAGGTGGCCGCCCAGGTACGGGGGTCGTGAGTGGTACGGCCGGTTAGAACCGGCC
>NZ_JBHWEB010000076.1:0-47390 GCF_042734395.1 Amycolatopsis sp. NPDC059657
CCGGGCCGCGCTGGTCCTCGCGGCTCACCGGGCGAGGCTCGGGTCGCGGCCGCCGTGCCGAGCCGCGCTGGTCCTCGCGGCTCACCGGGCGAGGCCTTCTGTGGGGGAGCCCATCTCCCCCACACCCCCTCTATCGCGTCGGTACCTACGCCTACCGTGTGTCACCTTTTCAAGATTCATGCCCCACCTTTGTATAACGTGTTACTTATTGCTTTGCGTTACCTCTGGCTACTTTTGGTTACTTCGTCTGCCGTTGCTCTAGTTTAGGACGAGGACATGTACCAATGCATAGCCGATATCTGGGGTAAGATCGTCGCCATGCTGCGCATCACTCCGATTTCCGCCGGTGCCGGCGGGGTGGAGTACTTGCTGCGCGCAACGGGGTGCGCGGAGCACGACCACGCGGCGCACACCCGCGAGGCCAAGGACGCCGAGAAGTCGCCGGACGGCGCGGAGTATTTCCTCCGTGCGTCCGGCCACGGCGAGGCCGTTGGGGTGTGGCATGGCAAGGGCCTGGGGATGCTCGGCATCAGCGACGGCGACAAGGTCGACCCGGACGTGATGCGGGCCGTCTACGGGCGCCTGGAGCACCCGGATACCGAGGAGCCGCTCGGCCGTCGCCCGCGCAACTACTCGGTGCTGACCGAGTCGAAGATCGCTGCCGCGCTCGCGAACGAGCCGACCGCGACGGAGGAGCGGCAGGCGGAGATCCGCCGGGAGATGGAGCGTGCGGAGAGGAAGGCGCGTGCGTTCTACGATGTCACCGTCAGCCCCTCGAAGTCGGCATCGGTCTACCGTGCGGCACTCGAAGCCGCGGGTCAGTTCGATCTCGCCGACGCTATGGACGAGGCGCACCGGATCGCCAACGCGGAGATGTTGGCGTTCGCCGAGCGGAACATCGTTTACACGCGTGTCGGCTCGCACACGACGATCAAAGCCACCGGCAAGACGGTCGGCGAGTACGCCGAGATCAAGGGCTTGATCGTCACGTCGTGGGAGCACTCGACCAGCCGCGAAGGCGATCCGCACGCACACATCCACAACGCCGTGCTCAATCGCGTGGAGACGAAAGACGGCAAGATCTACGCGCTCGACGCGCAGGCGTTCAAGTCCATCAAGGGCCAGATGGCCATGGTCTACGAACGCCGCTACGAGGAGGAAGTCACCAAGGCGACTGGCGCCCGCTGGGCATGGCGCCCGGATGGCAAGGCGCGCGAGATCCTCGGCGTCGACCGCGAGCTGTGCGGCAAGTCGTCCGGTCGGTACGCGCAGGTTCAGGCGAACCTGGACAAGCTCCTGGCCGACTACCGCGAGAAGCACGACCGGGAACCGGGCCGGATCGCCATGGCGCGCATGCGCCGCCAGGCCTGGGCCGACGGCAGGCGTTCGAAGTCGCCGCTCTCACCGGCCGCGCAGCGCGAGCGGTACGTCCGCAAGCACGGCGTCGAGACTTTGACCGACGTGGTCACATCGGTGCAGGAAGCCGCCGCGCGGGTCGCGACCGAGGGGCACCCGGACGCGCAGCGCGGGTTCGCGACCGAGGACGAGCTGGTCAAGGCCGCTGTCGAGAACACGCAGTCGCTACACGCGGCCTGGGATGAGACCGCCCTCGCGCTCGAACTCAACAAGCTGGTCGGCGAGGTCTCCTGGGGAGACGAGACCGATGCCGAGATCTCGCGGCTCATCGACCGTGCTCTCGATCCGGAAGGCCCGGCCGGTGTGCTGCCGCTGGTCGGCAACGTGCGCGCGCACGTTCCAGACGCGCTGCGCCACACACCCGGCGGCGACTCGATCTACGCACCCAAGCGCGGCATCATGTACGCCACCCGCGAGCACATGTCCGCCGAAAAGCAGCTGCTTGGCGAAGCCGCGCTCAAGGGCGGCCCCGTGCTCACCGCGGAACGCGCCGCGGAGCTGGAGCTGCAGCTGGCAGAGACGACGTTGCACCCCGACCAGCGCAACGCCGTCATGGGCATCATGACCAGCGGCAGCGCCGCTGACGTGATGATCGGCCCCGCCGGCACCGGCAAGAGCTTCACCGTCGGCAAGCTCGACGAGCTGTGGCGCTCGGAGTTCGGCGCGCCGGTGATGGGCGTCGCGACCTCCCAGCGCGCCACCAACGTGCTCCGCGAAGAAGGCCTCGACGCCCTCAACACCTCGATGTTCCTGCAGGAGTACGGGCCCGGACCCGACGGTCAGGCGCCGAAGCAGACGTTGCCGCGTGGCGTCGCGCTCATCGTGGACGAGGCCGGGATGGCCGACACCAAGCAGCTCGCGAAGATCGCTGAACTGGTGCGCAACGCCGACGGCAAGCTCCTGTACACCGGTGACGACGCGCAGCTCGCCGCCGTCGGGCCGGGCGGCATCCTGCGACTGCTTGCCGCTGACCACGAGCCGTTCGTCCTGGGAGAGGTGCAGCGCTTCAAGGTCGACCCGCTCATCCACACCGAGTACGCCGACGTCCCAGTTCACCAGCTCCCGCTGAGCCCGTGGGAGGGCGAGGCGAGCCTGCGCATGCGTGACGGCGACGCATCCGTGCTCGCCCAGTACGAGCAGGCCGGACGACTGCGCGCCGGCGACATTGCCGAGATGGGCGAGGCCGCGGTGCGCGGCTACATGGCCGACATCATGGCCGGACGCAGCTCCGTCCTGGTCGTATCCAACAACGACCAGGCCGCCGACCTTGGCGGGCAGATCCGAGACGAGCTCGTCGCGCTCGGCAAGGTGGACGCCAAAATTCTCGGAACCCTGCGCGATGAGAACTTCATCGGCGTCGGCGATCAGGTGCAGGCTCGCCTGAACTGGAAGCAGGTACAGTCGACCGACGGCGAGATGCTGGTCAACCGCGAGATCCTTACCGTGCTCGGCAAGAACGAGCGAGGTGATCTGCTGTGCCAGCGGTCCGACAGCGACGCCGTCGTGACCGTGCCCGAAAGCTACTTCAAGCGGCACATGACGCTGGGGTACGCGTCTACGATCCACGCCGTGCAGGGCCGCACTGTCGACACCGCGCACGCGCTCGTTGAGCGCAGCTGGATCCGTAACGGGCTCTACGTGGCGATGACCCGTGGCCGGTACTCCAACATTGCTTACGGCGTGACCGAGGTCGAGCCGGACGCGCACAACCTGGAGCGCTACTCGGTGCAGGCCTCTGACCTGCTGCGCGAGATTCTCTCCTCGGACGGCTCGACGGTCAGCGCCATCGAGTACTGGCGCACCCAGCTCGAATCCGCGGACTCGCTCGAGGAAATGGCGCCGCTGTGGGAGCTGGTCACCCGCGACACCATGGCCGACCGCCACCATGACGTCCTGCTCAGCGCGCTCGGACCCGACCACGTGGATTGGATGACCAAGGAGGACGGCCACGAGCGCCTGCTCAAGGTGCTCCAGCACGTCGAGCTGTCCGGCTACGACGTTCCCAGCGTGGTCAACGCGGTCCTCGGTGACGAGGACCGTCCGCCGCTGAGCAACGCCGAGGACATGTCGGCCGCGCTCGCGTTCCGCGTGCGCAAAGCCATCGACGACCGTGGTCCGCGTCCGGTCCCGAAGTCGTGGCGGGACCGGACGGCGGCCACGCCGGGCACGCGCGGCGAGTTCGTGCGCGAGCTGGGCCAGCTCATGGACGAGCGGGTCGAGATGATGGCGCGCAGCGCCGTCCTGGCGCCGCCGGAGTGGGCGCTGGTGGCTCTCGGACCGATGCCGCCCGAGGACGACGAACGCGCCCGGCTGGGCTGGACGCAGCGTGTCGCGGCCATCGGCGCGTACCGCGAGATGACCGGCATGGACCCCGACCAGATGGGCATCGGGCAGGCTCCCAGCCGCGAGCACGAGCCCGTTCGGCACGTGGCGTGGACGCGCGCCTGGGAGGCACTCGGCCGCCCGGCCGAGACGGCCGACCACCACACCGCGACCGTCGAGGAGCTGCGCGAGCGGATCGTGCGCTGGGAGGCCGAGAAGATCTGGGCGCCGGTGTACGTGTCCGACCAGCTGCAGAAGGCCACCACGCTCGCCGAGGAGTACCGCCGCGAAGCGATGCTGGCCTGGAAGGCCGTCGAGGCCGAACGTCAGATGCTCGGTGACGCCGAGCCGACGCCTGACTTGGCCAAGCTGGTCGCCGACGCCGAGCTCGCGGACCGCCAGTTCGAACGGTTCGCCGAGGCGACCCGGCGCTACGAGCGGCTGCAGACCGCTCGCGATGCGTGGGTAGCACGCACCAGCGACCTGGCCGACTCGGCGGCCTCCGCCGTCGACGAGCTCATCCGACGCGAGGAGGAGCTGGACGCGGCAACGCCGGCGGCCGAGCAGCAGCCGATCTTCGACATCGAGGACGACCGCGTGGTCCTGCCCGACTATGTCGCGCAGGACGCGCTCGAACTCGACGACGGCTACGTCCTGCCACCGGAGCCCGACGCGGAGTACGACGAACCGGACTTCGACGAGCCCGACTACGAGGACACCAGCGAGCAGCCTGTCGAGGACGACCGCACCGTCGACATCCGCGACGAGGTCGAGATTTTCGACGGCGAGCTGATGCCGGTCGAGACCGCCGAAGCGGCCGACGTCGCAGCCCTGCCCGACTACGTGGAGATCGTCAGCGAGGCCCGGAACACCGAGATCAACGACGACGTGGCCGATGACGTCGAGGTGCTCGACGGTGAACTGCTCGACCTCGAACCCGCTGTTCAGGCCGAGCACGACCGCGCGGCCGCCGAGGCGGAAGACCGCGAGATCGTCGACGCCGACGTGATCGAGGAGCACGAGGACACCGCGGCCGAGGTAACCGACGAGACCGACATCCCGCTGCCCCCCGAACCCGAAGTCGACCTCACCGACGAGGTCGAGGAGAACGTCGCGAAGGACGAGACGGCCGAAGCCGAGAAGGACCCCGCCAAGGGCGACTACGGCACCGACTACCGACTCGACATGCCCGAACACGACGCCCAGTACCCGGCGCCGGCCGAGCCGGACGACCCGAACCAGCTGGCGCTGTTCGAGCCGGAACCCACGGCCGAGGACCGCATCAGCGCTGGTCAGGTTCGCCCCGACCTGGACATGACAATGGCCCAGGCCGAGACGCGCGCCGAGCTGAAAGAGCAGATGGCCGGGACGCGGCAGCTGGCCGCCGACTACGCCGCGGCCCGCGACGCCGACACGGACGCCGAACGGCGACGCCAGGAACGGATGCGCGACGACCGCCAAGCTGCGGCGCCCGCCGACCGTACGCACGAGCACCAGGCCAGCGGCGACCGCGAAGCCGTCGCACGCTAGCCGCCCTGCCTATTTGAGCGCACGCAACGTCAGCCGCGCGTTGCGGCACATGAAGATCCGGGGCGTGACCGAGCAGGAAGTCGAGCGGACCCTCATTGCCGACGACGATCCCTGATCGGCGTTTTGTCAGGAGCGAGGCGGCTCATCGGCGGGTGAGGCGAGGCCTTCGGCGACCATCTGCTGCGATACCCGCAGAACGTCTTCAGTAGACATGCCCGCGATGATCGCCAGCTCGTCGGCTGGATACGGCCCGGCACCGTGCTGCTCGACCACACGCCGAATCGCCTGGAAGACGTCCGCGTCATGGATTTCCTTCGTGATCGGCTCCAGCTCGCGCAGCAGCTGGTCCAGCCAGGAGGTGTCCTCGCCGGCGGCCACGCGCCGCGCGCGCTCGATCCGTGTGTTCGCCAGCAGCTCGGCGGCCTGAGCAGCCACGTGGGCAATGAGCCGGTCTCGTTCGGGCTCATCCATGAGTTCCAGGCTGCGCCTCGCTCGCCGAGCTGTCCAGGGGCGTCGCGTCACTTCCGCATCTCTGTGCCGCTTGGTTCCTGGCGCTGCTCGGCAAGTTCGCTGGACAGCAGTTGCAGGCCCTCCACGACGACCTGGTACGCCAGTGTCAGCACCGAGGTCCCGGCACGATCGAGGTGCGCGCGCACGAAATCCTGCGCCTCCGATGGCTGACCGGACATGTGGAAGTGCATCGCCCACCCGATGATGAACGTGGGATCCGGCTTTGGGGTGTAGCGGTAGCCGAGTGGGCTCTTCGGGCTGGCAAACCCGGCCCGCCTCAACGCCTCGCCGAGCAGCCGGGGCACCGCGAACGCGGCCTCGGTGAGCCGCTCCGCTCCCTCTCGGGTGGGCTCAGCGCCGAACAGTTCGACCAGCTGTTCCGACGCGGCGTCCCGATCGTCGATCGCGGTGGTGGCGATCCGGGTCAAGGATTCGTCCAGGGACTCGGGCATCGTCTGATCCTGGCACTCAGTGTGGGCGCTGAGAAGACAGACCGCCCCCGGCCGGTCCTAATCCGAGCCCGCTAGTGAACCCGGTCGAGCGTCGCCTCGGTGCCTACGAGTATCGCGTCGTCGCGAGTTCGCATCCGCTGCGACTCGCGACGCTCCGGGTTCGAAAACAGGCTCTTAGCGAAGTGCCTCACGGCGGCGCCGCTCCTCCGCGTGCAAGGCCTTGATCCGCTCGACCGTGTCGGGGTCGTCGACGACCTGCATGCGACCGTCGACTCGCTTGCGACCCGCCAAGGGCAATCCAGCGCAGTCACGGAGGTGCCGCTGTTGCACTCGGTACTCGTCGCAGATGTAGTCGGCATCGTCGGTTCGGACATAGCGAACGTGCTGGATTCTCCACGCGTTTTCGATCAGGTCCCGCGTTGGCAGAGTCCCGTCCGGCAGCAGGTTGCCGGGCATGATCATGGTCGGTCCTGGCCAGACGAGGTACCGCTCGTCGAGATCACGAGGCAGGTGCGCGTCGTCCGGGATCGTCGAGTAGTCCGGGGTGACCCAGGGCGAGTCGGCGTCGACGTCCGCGGCCGCCGTGTTCGCGGCGTCGACGGTCGAGCGGCGGGCCCAAGGTCCGTCGTTCGGGTCGAACGCTCGCTCGCTGAACGTCACCGGCATATCGCCCAGGATAAGGCCAGGCAGCGGGTACGAACACGCCTTCCGGCGCAGTTCGGCGGGTGAACCCGGGGCGAACCCGGGGCTGCGCTGCAAAAACGTACGTTTTTGCAGCGCAGCCGAGGCGTATACGGCTGATGGCCGCTCGACGGGGTGCCGAGCGGCCATCAGGGCCTTGAGCTGGTCAGTCGTTCGGGTCCGCGCCCACTTCGTCCTCGTACCGTGCGGCGAGTCGGTCGGCCGCTTCTGCTTCGGCGGCGGCTTTCGCCTTCGCCGCGGCTTCCTCTCGTGCTCGACGTTGCCCGATGTCGAGGCGTCGGGCGTGCTCGAAGTGCGGCCACCAGTACTCGGGTTTCGCGAGCTCGCTCGCGGGATCGTCGACCTGGACCGCGCCGGTCATCGGAGTCAGCGGGGCGTACGCGGTCCCCGGCGCAGGCAGGGGCGGAGCCGGATATTGCGGCTGGCCCAGCGGCACCGGCGGGTACGTCGCCGCGCCCTGCAGGGAGGGCGGCTGCAGTGGCGTGCCCTGCTGAGGGGCGAGCGGAGGTGCCTGGCGCGCGCCAGGCAGCGGCTTGCCGAGGTGCATGCCAGGGGAGCACCGCTCCACGGTCGGGGTCAACGTCGAGGCCTCGCGCATGATGGCGTCCCCGATCTCGCGCATGGCATCGGCTCGCCACCGCGTGTACCACTCGGCCGCCATGCTCGGCACGGCGCGCGGCGCCTGCATCAGGTGCCAGTACCGCTTGAGCCACAACAGGTTCTCCACCGCGCCGACGTGTAGAGCCCAGCAGTCAACGAGCTCGCGGCGGTTCGGGTGGAACCGGGCGACGAGGATGTCGCGCACCCAGGCGCCGAGCGCGTCCCAGAGCTTCTCGGCGTCTTCGGCCGGGCAGGTCGCCCAGTTGATGGCCGGGTACTTCGCTTCCTCGGGCTGCTCGGCGAGCAACATGTTGACGTGCTCGCGCATCTCGGCAACCAGCCACGTCAACAGCTCGTTGTTGGGCATGAGCTCGCTCAACATCTGGCCGTGATCGTGCAGCCAGACCTGGTGCCTACCGGTGGTGTCCCGCATCTCCGTCGCGAGGTCGAGCAGCGCGTCGTCGCTGGTCATGCGCTCACCTTCTGCGGCTCAGCCGCGGGCTGGGATGGCTGAGCCGGTCCGTACAGCTGGTTCGAGTCGAGGTAGCCGCGCTCGGGCTCCTTGCCCGCCGCGAGCCGGTCCCGCATCCGCGTCGCCCGGATCTGGCCTTTCTCGTAGCTGACCACGAACGCGCGGGCGCCCGAGGTGATGATCAGGGCGTGCTGCGGTGGCAGCATCCGAATCTCGGCCTGCGGCATGATCCGCTTTTCGCGCTCGGTGGTGTTCTCCGAGACGCTCACGCCGCCGGCGTGCACTGACCGGCCGACGGACTCGATCTCCTCGTCGCGGAACCCGCACAGGTTCGAGATCTTCGTTAGGTCCTCGTCGTTTTTGAGTCCTGCCAGGACAAACAGCGTGCCGAAGACGCTTTCGATCGTGCCCGCGCCGATCGTGCCCCAGCGTTCGCGTAGCTGGTCGAACGTCTGCACCGCCGCGACGAGCCAGATGCCCGCCGAGCGCGCGGTCGCGCCCCATCCCGGCAGGTCGACGGGGGTGATCTTGGCGACCTCGTCGAGGATCATCGCGAAGGTCGGGTCCAAGCGCCGGGCGGGCTGCTCGGCCGCCATGACGGTGGCTTCGCTGTAGATGTAGTTCGTCAAGGCGCTCAGCAGCGGCGCGATGGTGTCGTTCTCGTCCGAGCCGACCAGGTAGAGCGTGCCGCGGTTGCGGATGAACTCGCGCACGTCGAACGTGCTGCCGCTGCCCTTCTGGCACACGGCCGCGACAGCCGGATCGGACATGAACGCCACCGAGGACTGCGCGAGCGACCAGATCGAGCCCCGCATCCTGTCGGCGGGCGAGCGAATCTCCGCCTGCAAGGCGTTGGCCCAGCCCGGCGGCACGTAGGAGGCGAACCGCTGGTCACGCAGCACGGTCAGGGCCTCCTCGTTCTGCACGTCGGCCAGCCAATAGGCCACTGTGGACAGATCGCCGCCGATCAGCCGGGCCGCCATCAAGTACTTCGACAAGATCTCGACGCATTTCTCGCCCCACGAGGCCTCTTGCATGGCCGTGATCGCCTTCGTGCCGTGCACAAGCGCGCGAGCGCGGGCGGTCGCGACGTTGTAGTGCTCGCAGCCGATCACCGGGTCCCAGGTCAACGTGGACGCCACGTTGTCCAGGCGCTGGGGATTGAACAGCAGCACCGGGCCGCGCTCGGCGCGGATCTTCGCGGTGTGCTCGTAGACGTCGAGCTTCGTCGTCGCCGTCAGCACCGCGCCGGGCGCGTCGAGTACCCAGTGGATCAGCTTCGCTGTTTTCCCGGCGCCGGGCGGGCCGATGACCAGGCAGCCCTTCTCGAACGAGCTCCACGCGTCGCGGCGGCGCATCCGCAGGCTCTCGCCGGTCTCGATGCGGCCGAGGTGGCAGCCGTAGTCGGTCGGGCGACGCTTGTAGCCGCCGCGGAACTGCTTGTCGACCAGCGACGGCCGCACCAGGGCACCGAGTCCCCGGTTGCCGCCCTTGACCTTGTTGCTCATGATGACGTTCGCGCCGAGGTGGTCGCGGTAGTCGTTCCAGGTCGCCCAGCCGGGCGCGTGGAACGTGGCGCGGCGCTGGTAGGTGCGGGAGCCGTGCCAGCGGTACTGCGCGACGGCGGCCGCGACGAGCAGCCCGCCGACGCCGGCGCCCGCGCCGGTGACGACCGAGAAGGCTTCGCCGAACCCACCCGCGTAGATCGAGTTCGGGCCGTCGAGCGGAATCTGGTTGAGCGCGACGCATCCCGCGCCCGCGATTCCGCCGACGACGCCCATTTTGACGTCGTCCTTGCGCAGAGACCGGGTGTCCCTGCGAGACTTGTTGCTAGCCATTGGTGTCTCCTCCCCCTTCGAGAGGCCGGTGGTTGTCTCGCCCGGGAAGCACGGACCAGGTGCTCCCGGGCGTCTTACTGATCTAGACCTGCACGTTACGCCTGGTCAGGCGTCAGATGCAGGAGCAAGCGACGTCGCCGCGACCGTGGGCAGCTTCGCCCACCGCGGGTCTCGATAAGTCCGGCTGAGCCCGAATCGGCCCGTCCGGGCGGACTTCCATCCGCGTTGCTGAGCTCGTTGGTCTTCGCCGAGGCCGAGCTGGCGGTCGAGCGCCGCGAGCGCCCGCCGGATCACTGGGCACCGCCCGCGACCTGCGTGCCCTTGATGTGCACGAACGCCAAGAATTCCTGGCCAATCGGCGTGAGCACGAAGAAGAGGAGCGCCAGCACGGTGAGGATCACCGCAGGCGCGGCGTTCCGGCCGAACTTGGTGGTGACCCACGCTGCGAGCGTGAAGGCCCCTGTCAGCCAGTACATGATCGTCATCTCGGTCCCCTTCGGTGTTGCCCTCGCCTTGATGTATCAGACTGTATCAATCTGTATCAGTGATACACAACCCTTGATTCAAAAACTTTCCTGGTCAGTCTGCTGAGGCGAGGTTCACCCTGTGGGCTGTGTGTAACAGCTGATTCAGTCTGATACGGTCTGATACAGACTTGCTGGGGACAAGGGAGAGGGACGCTATGGCCGACGTCATCGAGCTGCAGCGGGGAAACAACAGCGTGCTGGAAGTAGCCCGCATCCTGCGGACCGACATCGAAGCGGGCCGATACCGGCACCAGGAGCAGCTCGCGCCCACGCGCGTGCTCGCCCAGCAGTGCGGAACCAGCATCGCGACGATCAGCCGCGCCCTGGATCTCCTGGTCAAAGAGGGTCTGGTCGTGACGAAGCCCCGCGCGGGCAGCTTCGTCAACATCCCCGGCGCCGACCAGCAGGCCGGCGCCGCACGCGGCCGTACCCGCCAGATCAAGGTGATCGTGGCTGGCTACGCCGGATCCGGAAAGACCGAGGTCGGCCGGATCATCTCCCGGCTGACCGGATGGGCGATGGAGGACAAGGACACCGGCACTCGCCCGGTCGTCGAGGCGATGCTGCGCGCTCTCGGCCGCAGCCCGCACGACCGCGAGTCCGAGGTCTACCTCGAGCAGGTTCGCCCTGCCGAGTACGAGGCGCTGCGCGAACTCGCCCTCGAAAACCTGTCCTGCGGGAACAGCGTTGTGGCCACCGCGCCGTACCTGCGCGAGCTCGCCGACCGACAGTGGTGCCAGCGCGAGCAAGCCGACGCCGACGCCCTCGGCGTCGAATTGCGCGTCATCTGGGTTCGCACCGACGCCGACAGCATGCTCGTCTACCTCAAGCGCCGCGGAGCCGCCCGCGACACCCACAAGCTCGAACACTGGGACGAGTACGTGGCGAACGTGCGCTTTGACTTCACCCCCGAGATGCCCCACCACGTACTGGACAACTCGATACAGGACCCGCCCCTGCAAACCCAGGTCGAGCAGCTGCTGGAACGCTGGGGCGTACCGACCCGCTGATGACCAGCGGGTCCGTTGCGAGGAGGAACCCGCCGTGCGCGTCCTGGTCAGCAGCGAACCCGATGACGAAGCGGGCGCGAAGCTGCTCGCCGAGCTGCCAGAGGTCGAGGTGATCCGCTACGACCCGACCGCCGAGCAGCTCGACGCCGAGCAGCGGACCGCCCACGTGCTCATCCCGCCGTACCGAGGCAGCCACCGGCCAATCCGCCTGCTCACGCAGCTTCCCGACCTCGTCCACGTGCAGCTGCTCACCGCCGGCGCCGACGAATGGTCCGGCGACGTCCCCGCCGACATCCAGCTCGCCACCGCACGCGGCGCCGTCGTCGGCCCCGTCAGCGAATGGGTGCTCTCGGCCGCGCTGACGCTCTACCGGCAATGGCCGAACCTCGTGCGATACCAGGACACCGGCACCTGGGCGCACCGCCGCCCTGGCACGGCCGCCGAGACGGTGGCAGGCAAGAAAGTCCTCATCATCGGCGCGGGCGCGATCGGTATGGGCGTGGCCGACAAGCTGGCCCCTTTCGACGCCCAGACCACGCTCGTCGCCAGCACCGCCCGCGGGCCGGTGCACTCCCCCGACGCGCTCCCCGATCTGCTGCCGCAGCACCAGATCGTCGTGCTCACCCTGCCGCTCACCGCCGAAACGACCGGCATGGTCGACGCCAAGTTCCTGGCAGCCATGCCCGACGACGCGCTGCTCATCAACGCCTCACGCGGCCGCATCGTCGACACCGCCGCCCTGGTCAACGAGCTGTCGACCGGTCGAATCCGGGCAGCGCTCGACGTCACCGACCCCGAACCACTGCCCGCAGACCATCCACTGTGGACATGTCCGGGCGTCATCATCAGCCCGCACATGGCGCGCACCGTGCCCGGAACCAACCGCCTCTGCTACGCCGTCGCCGCCGAGCAAATCAAGGAAGTCATCTTCGGCGGCACGCCCACCAACGTCGTGACTACTCGCCGCACGAAATAACGGCCCGCCAACACAAAGAGCCCCGGAGCACGATGCTCCGGGGCTCTTCTGCTCGACCGACGAGCGGCCGCTCGTCAGCTACTGCGCGGCACGCAAAAGCGTCACCTGCGTAGAAGGCGCCTGGTCAAGCCCTGGCCCGGCGATCTGCAGATCGCCGCGGACGATGGCCTTCATCAGGTCGCGGATCGAGTTGGCGATCGGCTTGGACACCTTGAGGTGCGTGGCGAGCTGGCCGCCGGCGGGAACGCCGCAGCCGTCGGGCGCCGTCGACGGCTGCAGGACGCCCTCCTCCAGCAGCGCGAACGCGCGCTGAGCTTGCCCGAGGAGGACGAGGTTCGTCTCGCTCAGGGCGAACGTCGGCTTTGGCTTGGTGGCCGCCACCAGCGTCAGCGACAGGCTCCTGGTCGACCAGTTGTAGACCCACAGCAGCACGGCCACCGCCAGCGGCGGCACCATGTACTCGAATGCTTTCCCGAGATTCCCGTGCGCAATCTGCGGGATCGTGTTCAGCCCAAGCGAGACGAGCGTCAAGACGAGTTCGAGCGCATAACCGCCGAACCGGCCGAGCCGTCCCGCAGTCCGCTCGTCCACCTGCTGCCAGCGGCTCATCGTCGCCGAGGTCAGCATCAGCACCAGCAGACCGCCGAGCAGCATGCCGTCGATCCCGTACGCGATCCAGTACAACGGTTCGCTCATGTCGTTGCTCGGTACGAGGTTGTGCTGAACATTCACGCCTGACCACGCCATACCGATCGCCACCAACGCGACCAGGGTGCGCTTCGTCCACGCCAGCTGGCGCGCCAGCTGCGCGGTCTTGATGTCATGGCTGGTCAAACGCTCCGACTGAGCCGCCGCTCGGTCACGCCAGCGGTTCATGTCAGCGTCGGCGTAAGCCTGCTTCAACTGCTCACGAGCCTTGAGATTCTCGATCTTCCGCGCCTGGCGATCCTCCGCCCACGCGCGACGCGACGCCGCCCGTGCACGACGACGCCGCTGACCACGCACGAGAGCGCGCTCATGCGAGGTCAGTCGAGATTCCCGCTTCAGCTCCTTCTCAGGCAGCACCTGCCGCCGGAGCTCGACCAGTTCGGGCTGAGCGGCCACTCGGATTCGGAGCTCGGCGAGCTCCTCCGCGAGCCCGACGGACCCTCGTTTGTCCAGTGACTTTCCCTTGGACTCGCCTTCGTCAGCGGCGGAAATGTTTCCGCTGGTAGTGAAGGCCCTATCATCAGTTACGGACATCGTGGAGCACCCTTTCCTTTGTCCACGCTCCGGACCGGTGTGCCTGCACCGGCCCGGAGCATCTCCTCATTACGAACCGCGTTTTTGTGCCCTCGCCGGGACGAGCTTGTAGATCCACGTCGGCGTTACGTTCCAGGCCTTTGCAAGGTCCTCGGTCGAAACTTCCGCAGCTCGGGATTCCTTGATTGCTTGCCGGACATCACGCCTGACAACGTCCTCCAGGAGCTCGGTGAGGCGACGCATCCGTGCGATTGCCTCCCATGACCGCTCTCCCGCTGGTGGAACAGCGAGTTCCGCGATCAGGGCGTTTTCACGACGACTGGCCTCGCTCGCCGTTGGCCCCTCTGCCATCTACCCTCCATTCAACCTGACTCAGGTTATATTCTCTCAAGATCTTCTGCAAGCTGCGTGCGCGCCCTGACGTACACGCGTCAATCTGGCTGTACCTGGTCAGAGCCTGGAAATGGCACTCCGCGATCGGCAAGGTAGTCCTCAAGAGCTGCCGCGACGATGTCCTGGATGTCGACGTCGAAGTCTGCGGCGTAGTGCTTGACCGCTCGTCGGAGCCCTCGCGTCATCTTGCAGTTGAACGAGATCAAGTCGTCATCCGAGACCGGCCCGCGAGCGTTTCGTCGTCGTGCATTCCGCGTGATTGGCGGTGGCGGAGCGCCGCGTCGGCGCCGCGGCCGCTTGACCTTCTCCTCGTGAATTTCCTTCTCGTCTTTCGTGTCCGCGGCCGGGCCGTCATCGTCCTGGTTCGTTGGTCCGGGCGGCACCTGGTCGATGGGCTCCGAGGGCGGGATGGGGTCAGGTTTCGGTTCGACTGCCTCCGGTTCCTCCACCGGCGGAGGCGGCGGAGGCGGCGC
Source organism: Amycolatopsis sp. NPDC059657 (assembly GCF_042734395.1). Lineage (NCBI taxonomy): Bacteria > Bacillati > Actinomycetota > Actinomycetes > Pseudonocardiales > Pseudonocardiaceae > Amycolatopsis > Amycolatopsis sp. NPDC059657. Next base: position 14,464 of record NZ_JBHWEB010000076.1, read on the forward strand.
GAACAGGTCATGATCTTCAAGCTTCGACTGTCGGCGAGGTGGTTCCATCAGACGGTCAATTCCTCGTCGTGCACCCACCGCGCTACGAATCTGCGGTAACTGCGCGCCAGAACCCGCAGTCGAGCCTCTTTCGACTCATCCATGCCTTTGCCTGCAGACAACGTGGCCTTAATGGAGCTCCAAAGGGGAATCTTGTCCTTATCCCACACCGGGCCAGCCTTGAAGTTGTCCACGATCACCTGGAGCCAGTACTTCTCGGGGCCCGTGTTTCGCCACCTGCTGATCAGCACGCCTGACCAGGACAAACCGGGGTTGTAGTGCTCCTTAGCCGTCTTGACTGTGTCGGCCAGCATGGCGAGGCCATCCGCTGACCACTCGTCGGCTTCGGATACGGCGAACACGTCGTCGGCAGCGACCAGGGCATTCATCAGCAGAATGCCAAGTGCCGGCGCGTTGTCGATGAGTACGAGGTCGTACCTGCCCAGCACGGGCTGAAGTGCCTGCTTGAGCCGACTCTCTCGTCCATAGGACGAGGCGTTGATGAGCTTCTCGGCTTTTGCCAGTGGCTTGAGCGTTGCCGGGGCGAGGTCGACTGAGCCGAATCGCTCTGGCTCGCTGTCCGGTACCTTCACGCGCGACCAGATGGTCTTGATGACGACATCAGCGAGGGCTTCGGGCTCATCCTCGTCGGGCAGGATGGCGTCAGCGATCGTCAGCTGCTTTGGCACGAGAGGTTCCGCGGCAAGCGATGTGGTCGTATTGCCTTGGGGATCGAAGTCGATGACCAAGACCTTCAGGCCACGAAGTGCTGCGGCGCGAGCCAGGTTGAGGATCGTCGTCGTTTTCCCGACGCCACCCTTTTGCATTGCGGCCGCGACCACGCGCGCCCGCTTCAATAAGCCTCTGCTCATCGACGGATCCTCTCCCGTGCGTCAGGCCGCCGTTGCGTCAGGGCGCTGACCAGCCTTGGTGTCAGTGCGCCGTGACAGCTTCGCCTATACGCGCCTCTGCGCCAAGACGCCAAGCCGTTATTACGTCGGGACGTTTTTACCGCTAAACGTCGAAACGTAGAACAACGGACGCGCTTAGCCAGATAGACGCATACACGTCTATCTGGCTGATGCAGGTCAGAGGCGGTTTAGTCGCCCTTGCGCCATCCGCACGCGTCAATGTAACCTGACTCAGGTTGAATAAAATTTCATCTTGCGGCCTCGAAGCCGTGCGGCGAACACAGCTTCGAGGCCTTGAACGTCCGCCAACTTGAATCGAGGACGCCCGTGACAAGTATGCCGTCTGACCAGGTGCTTGACTCCAAAACCAGGCTGACGCTCTGCGTCGAGCTTGCTCCACCCGTGCTGCTCACCGGCACGATTCTCTGGGCTGGGATCGAGTGGTGGGGGCCGTTGTGCTTCGTGGCCACCGTCCCTGCCGCGTTTGCTTTGCGGCAGGTGTTCCGCACTTATCAGGCTGAGCGCCGTTGGAAGATCACCCGTTGGCTCGCCGCGGAGGCGCGGTGGCGGAAGAGTTCGGCGGTTGCCGAGATTGAGAGCGAGAGTCACCGTCCGCTGGTCGTCGATGGCGCCGTCGTTGAACGGGTTCGACCGTGAACGCCCGCGACGCCGATCGTCGCGCACGTCAGCGCCTGGTCAGCAGGGGTGAGTCATCCGCGCAGGCCGAGGTGCCGGCGTCCCGCCCGGCAAACCGCGGCGTAGTTCCTCGCGATCCCGTTGCGGGCCAGCTCGACCTGCTAGCCGACATCGAGCCGCGCCCGCGCTGACCCAAGGAGACTTTGATGTTTGCTTCCTACGTTGTTCCTGACAGGCAGTTCAGCGAGGTCGCCAAGCTAGACAGCTTTGGCCTCATCAACGACGTCGAAATCGCCCAGCTCGACTCTGGCGACTGGCGCATCAGCCCGGGCGACACCGCCACGGCCGCCGAACTTGAAAACCGCTACGAGACCTGGCACCCCGAAGTGCATGGCAGGGACCACGTAGTCGAGGAGTATTTCGACTACGAGCCCGAACTCTAACCTCTTGGGTGCGTGGACGCTGACCAGCTCACACGCACCCAAGAGACTTCGGCGTAGGTTGCAAAAACGTGCGTTTTTGCAACCTACGCCGAAGTTGACGCTCCCGGCGCCTGCACAGAGATGAGCCAGCTTCGCCTGCCGGGCGACGAGATTCACCGGCCGATACGGAGCAAGTTGATCACTCGGAAGTGGACGATCAGGTTCGGCGAGTCGCGGCGCGCCTCCCCATTTCATGTACAGGGAACCGATAGAACAGGCGGCATGGAACGACCTAAGGGTGGGCGGCCGCCGCGGTTCGCCGCCGACGTCGAGTTGAAGTGGGTCAAGGCGCGGATGCCGGTCGAGCTTGCCGATGCGTTCCAGAACGAAGCACGCAAGAACGGCATGACCGTGCAGGACTTTCTTGGCCATCTGGCAGAGAAACTGACCGGTGTGCCTTATGACCCTCAGGGAGGTCTGCCGCTGAGCGCGTAGACGCGAAAACGCCCCGAGGAGGGCCAACTCCGCAGGGCGCTTAGCGCTAATTAAATAACTTTTCAATTTTCACGACGCCGGACTTCTTTTCCCGAGGAGCCACCGGGCTTTGTCGTGTCCTGCCAAGCTGAGGTCACCATACCAAACGACACTCGGCCTGGTACCCCTTTGCTGTCGCGCGACACGCGGCCAAGCATCACGGACCAGGCCACGCTTGTATCCACACCCTGTTTCACCTGCGGTTCTCCCGAAGGGGTGCTGCGGCCGTTGCCGCTGCGCGTCACCTATCCGGAGGCCTGCACGCTGTGCGGGCCGTGCTGGGCCACCATCGGCGGCGATGCGGACGCGAGCGAGATCGGGCCGACGCCCGAGTTCGCGCTTCCGGTCCGCGCTCCGCACAGCCAGGTCGAGTATTCGACCCTGTTCGCGGCCGAGCCCTGGGTGCAGAAGCTACGCCGCGACGCCCGCGAGAAGCTGCTTGCCCTGGTCACAGCCCTGAGGGACTGGGCGGACTGGTCGACCTTCGAGACCTGGCCGACATGGGCGCGGCTGTGCGAAGCGAGCGGCTGGGCCCGTTCGACGATGGCCGGCTGGCTGCGCCAGCTCTGGGTCACGGGCTGGATCGCCCGCATCGAGCCAGGCAGCACGCCCGAGCACCGCCCGATGGGCTCCCCCGAGGCCGCCGAAGGCAACCGGGCCGCCGTCTACGGGCTCCGCATCCCCGCGTCTGTCGACCGCGCTCTCCGGGCCGCTGAGCGGGCCAAGATGGCCGCTGACGCCGACGCGATCGCCGAGGAACTTGCCCAGCTCAGCGCGTCCGGGGAAGAAACCTGGACCCCTTCTTTGTCTTTTGATCTTGAAGAGTTAAAGATAGAACTCAACCACTTACGTACGCGCACGAGCGAACTTGTGGACAACTTCGGTTCCTGTCCCGAGGTGGAAAAGATCGAGGCGCTTCGCGCCCGCTTTGACCGGAAAAACCCTGGCTATCGGTTCTCGGATACGGCTCCCCGCGGTCGCGCGGAGATGCTGGTTGCCGCCTCTGAGCTGCAACGTCAGCACTCGGTGCTGGGTCGGCTGAGTCCGCGCGCCATCCGGAGCCTCGCGCGTCCGTACTGGCGTGCTGGGTGGACGAATCGGTGTCTGCTTTGGGCTTTGCGGTATCAGCCGACCGGCTGGGTGCCGCTCAAGAGCCTCGCCGAATACGCTGTTATACACTCGCAGGGCTGGGTCCGGACGCGGCTTGCCGCCTGGACCGACGAGCGCGGCCGACCCCTGCCCGGCCGCGGCGCGCTGAAGGCGCGACACCACGACCAACCGAGGGAAGAGTTCCGCCGCGACCAGGAGAAATACGGCGTGCAGGGCGCCAAACTCGCGCGAGAAAACAGCTGTATCAGCCCCGACATCGTGGCCACGCACGGCCGCAGGTGCGCCGAGCAGCTGGCCGCCGAGCAGCGCGCTGATCAGGTCCGCGAAGCGGTTGTCGCACAGGCACGCGAAGCCGAGGCCGCCAGAAAGGCCGCTCAGCACGAGGCCGAGGCCGCCGAGCGCGCGGCTCTGCAGGCAGCACTGATCGAGCAGGCGCGCGAGTACGCGGCGCGAGAACAGCCCGACGTGCAGCTGTCCGCCACGTTGCTTGCCCACCTGCAGCGGACGGCACCCGCCGAGCCGGTGGACCCGGCGGAACGGCTCGCTCGAGCCCGCGCCCGTGCCCACGCCGAAGGCCACGGCGATGTCCGCTTCGGCTTGAAGCTCAAGCCCCGGCGAAGCCGCAATTTCCCCTGGTCAGAGTAGACAAGGCAGAGCTGCTCCCCAGGGACGATCGAGTCGGCGCCGGGCGGCTGACGCGGCGCAGGACGCCCGTGTTGGTCAGATCGGGAGCGTGTCGCCGGCACGCGGGGGACTGAGACCTCCGGGTGGGTGGCCTCCCCTCCGGTCACGGTCGGGATGGTCGCCCGCGCCGCTCCGCAGTCCTCACCCAGCGGGAAGCGGCCTATCAGGTCCTGGTGGGGCGCCGCGCACGATCCGCCCAGGTGAACCGGCAAAAGCACCCGGTCCACCCGCCCGGACGACACCTCACCCCACCAGGACCTGATCGAGGGCGGCCAGCAGGTTGACAACTACAGAGCGGCACACGCGGCCCGACCATCCCGACCGCGCCCTGCGGTCCATCCACCCACCCGGAGGTCACTATGTACGACGTCGACACGCTCCCGATCTGCCCTGGTTGCTGCCTCCCTTACCACCCTGACCAGCACGGACTCACCGGCTTGTGCACCACCTGCGGCGAGGCGTACCGCTGGGGAACCCAGCTGATCACCGACGCCGAGCTGCGCTCGATCGAGCGGCACGTCGACCCCGAGGTCGACATCGAGCAGTGCCCGGTCTGCAGCGGCAGCTACACGCCCAGCGGCACCGCGACCGACTTCTGCACCCAGTGCCTGAGCCGGGTGGTCCAAGGCCAGCAGATGACGGCCAGCCTCACCCGCCGGTGAGGCTTCGGCCGCGTGCCGCCCCACCCGCGCGGCGTTTGCTTGCGGTATCGGGCCTGGTCAGAGCGCTAGGTGCAACGCGGCCGTGCGGTTGTCGCACCAGGATGTGACGGTCCATCTCTCCTGATCGAACTCGGCGGCCGCGGCGCCGATGCCGTCAAGCTGGACCTGCTCGACGTCGAGGAGCAGGCCAGGCTCGTGCCGCACGCGGCTGGACATGACCCGGACCGAGAACAGCCGCACCGACATCGAGCGGGCTCCCGGCGCGGTGCGGGCCAGCAGTGCCCGAGCATCAGCTGCGGCGACGACGGGCGCGTCCGGCTCGTATCCCCGGCGCAGACCCAGCGTCACCAGCGCCTCAGCCGGGTGTTCGCGGTGTCGGGGAACCCAGTCATGGACGTCGCGCAGCCGGGCGGCTACGGCGGCCGCCGCAGGTATTTCGACGGTGCCGTGCTTGATCGACAGGTCGCGCAGCAGGATCACCTCGGGCACGGCCCCGCCGCGCCCGAGGATCGCCGCGGTGATCGAGGTGTCCAGGTGGTGGGCGGCGGCACGAATTTGGGTGCAGACCGTGTCGTAGTCGTCGAGCGGCACGCGCAGCGGGCACCACCAGGCGCCCGGCGCCGCCGCCGCTTCCACGTACCGACCCGCTGTGTACCGGCCCGCCGACGTCTCGATGCTCATGGACACCAGGAAACCGTGCCGAGACTGCTCACCGCACGCGTTGACCAGGGGCTGTCAGGTAATTGGCCAAGATCGACGAGCAGACAGGCGCGAGCAGGGCGGCGAAACCGGGCTAGTCCTGGCGACGGCGGCCGCGGCCGGGACGGCCGGCCTCCCAACGCCGAATCTCCGCCTCACGACCGGGCGCCCAGCCTGGTGTTCGTCCGGTGACGGCATCCGGCGACGGGAACGGATGCGTTGCGGCGTACCGAGTTCGCCACAGGCTGACGGTGGCGCCCGCGACGCCGAACCAGGCGCCGATCGTGTTCATGTCCAAGTACCTCAGCACGGTGCCCGGCGTGGCCGGTTCGGCGTCGAGCAGGTAGTCCTGGCCCACCACGGCGGACAATTCGGTGGCGTGACGAATTGCGGTGGCCGATTTCCACTCGCTGCGTTCCTGCGGATCTTCGGGCGGGGGAATGTCGAACATTACGGCCTCCGAAATGGCGTTGTCGAACGTATCGACAACGCTATCGGGTTGCTGATTCTGGTTGCGCACGCCCCAGGGTTCCAGCGCGAACGTTTCTGTGTGTGGGTGGTGGTGTGGTGTCTGGGTTTGGCAGGCTGGGTGCCGTTTTCTCGCTGCGCAGGCAGAGCCGAGCACACCGCACCGGGCACTGCGGGCCATCCAGCAGGGTGAACCGGAAAAGCGTCGGTCCACCCTGCTGGACGACCACTCCGCGCCCGGCACGGCGCGCTCCCTAAACGGTGCGCAGCGAGGAAACGACCCCCAGCCAGGGCCAAACCCTGACACCACACCGAGTTTCAAACACGGGCCCCGAGGGGCCCGACGGGCCTCAGCCCGAACCCGACCAGGGCCAGCCCTGGACCCGCCAGGGCGCTGCCCTGGACCCGGCACGCTCGGAAACAGGGGAAAAACAAAAACAAAGAGCAAAAGCAAACCCGACCAATATGCTTGACGTGTACACGTCAAGTCGCTATAGTGGAACTAACAACGGAACAAGAAGGAGCTGGGAACAATGGCAGGCGACACGGTCATTACGGTTATCGGAAACCTTACTTCGGACCCTGAACTGAGGTTTACCCCGTCGGGTGCGGCGGTCGCGAACTTCACGGTCGCGTCGACTCCGCGCACGCTGGACAAGGCGTCGGGGGAGTGGAAGGACGGCGAGGCGCTGTTCCTGCGCTGCAACATCTGGCGGCAGGCGGCGGAGAACGTGGCGGAGAGCCTCACGCGTGGCGCGCGTGTGGTGGTGCAGGGCCGGTTGAAGCAGCGGTCGTTCGAGACCAAGGAAGGCGAGAAGCGCACCGTGGTCGAGCTGGAGGTCGACGAGATCGGGCCGTCGCTGCGCTACGCCACCGCGAAAGTGAACAAGGCCAACCGGAGTGGCGGGGGCAGTGGTGGAACTCCGGCGGGGGACCCGTGGGGATCGGCACCGGCGCCGGCCACCGGGGGCACCACCTCCGGATTTGCCAACGAGCCGCCGTTCTGACCAGGAAGGACATCGCTCAATGACTGGGTACGACGAGTACGACATGGTTCGGGATCTGCGGTTCAGCCGCGAGGAGGCCGTCCTGTTCAAGGGCTACACCGAGGAGGAGAAGCAGCAGATCCTCGACGCCCGCGCGCCGGGCGGCCGCGGCTACTGGGGACTGCCCGAGGTCGAGCGGAAGCGGCTCCAGGCCGAGTCGGACCGCGCGGAGCAGGAGGTGATCGACCACGACGAGCGTGTGCTCACCGACCGCGAGAACGCGGACGGGCGGGAGATGGAGGAGCTCGAGCGCGAACGGCGACGCCGGGGAGATCCCGAGCCGGAACTCGGCGGGCCCGCACCGGACCCGTGGGTCTAGCAGGACAGCACGGCAAGATGAGGCAGCGGACGAGGGAGGACGACGTGGTGCGGATCTTCGGGTGGACCATCAGCGCGAACAGGCTGACCAGCACAGAAGCCGTGCGCAGAGCGCGCAACGAGGCGGCGATGACAGCGAGCGTCGGCACCGCCGCACTGCCCGGCGCCGGAGTGGCCGCATCGCGGATCCACCAGGACGAGGTGAGCCTGGCCGTCACGATCGTGAGGCAGGCGCAGAAAGGGCAGTGGCGGCGCACCCTGCGCGGCCGCACCGAGCATCAGTACGACACGGAGGCGTTCTCGGCGACCTTGCGGCAGCGGCTCGGCGCCGCGACCGCCGTCGGGGAACCGCAGTTCGCGCCGATCTTCCTGGCGGAGATCGAGATGCTGACGCAGGCCACCACCGACCTGATCGAGATGAGCACGCTTGAGGTCGAGTCTTTGGCGGGCGCCGGCCGTGCGTTGGTGGAGGATCTGCACCTGCGGCTGGGGCACGCCGAGGCGATCGAACATCTCGGCCAGGTGGCGGTGTTCGCGAGCACCGCCACCAGCCAGCCGCGCCTGCCACCACCGGCACCAACCCCATGACCAGGGCCGATATCCACCCGACACGGCGAGCACCACGCAGAGGCGAAGCAGGAGACATGAGCACCACCAGCGCGGCCGCAGGCCGCTACGACGGACAGGCCCAGCTCGACGCCGCGGCCGCCGCGCTGTGGACGGCGATTCGGGCCGGGCATCCGGAGCTGCCCGAGCTGGCGCCGGGGCTCAACGCCCGGTATCCGGCCGAGCCGGTGCCGAGCACCGCCGAGCTGGTCGCGATCTCGGTCCTGCGCGAGGCCGTGCACGAGCTGGCCGCCGTACGCGGGGTGAGCGTGGTCAGCAGGGGCGGGCGCTACCACAACCGCACGTTCTCCGAGATCGCCGCCGAGCTCGGCCTGGTGGCCGAAGGCGACTCGAAGGCCCCACGAGGCTGGGCGACGCTGAGCCTGGCACCGGAGACAGCCGCTCGCTTGCGTCCCGAGCTGCAGCAGGTCGACGAAGTGCTCGCCGCCTACCCGCCGCCGGTCGCGGCCGAGGAACCCGCGAAGCAGAGCCGCGACGGCCGCCGGGTGGCGGCGGTGTGCCACTGCTCGCCGCCCTACCGGGTGTGGCTGGGGTCGTCGACGCTCGACGCGCAGGTGGTGATGTGCGCGCGATGCGCCCGAGAAGGGCGCCCGCCGCTGTTCGTGGACTCGAAAACCCTCGATGTATAACGTCATATTCGGCGAGGCGTTAAGCGTCGCTTAGCTCTGGCTTCCCTTTGAGAAAACCGCTCTGGGTGGCCGCTGACCAGGTCGCTAACATTGTCGTGTACACGTCAAGTGTAAACACTGCAATTTCTATCGAAGAAAGGTGCTGGTCATGACTGTCTACGTTGACGATTTTGGATTACCTGCGCAGGTCGGCAGGGTGCGAGCGCGGTGGTCGCACCTGATCGCCGACAGCCAGGACGAGCTGCACGAGTTCGCCGAGCGACTTGGGCTACGCCGCGCGTGGTTCCAGGACCCGGTGATCAACGGCAAGCCGAAGGCCGAGCCGGGAACCCGCCTTGCGGAGAACTGGCACTACGACGTCACCGAGTCCAAGCGCCGGCAGGCGATGGCCCTGGGCGCCCAACCGATCGGCTGGCGGGAGCTGCCCGCGGTCATCGACGCCCGGATCCAGCGCGACGCGGCCGCGAAACACGGCGCTGACCAGGGTGAACCGCGATGAGCACCGACGCCGGGAAGCTGCAGGCCGCGCCGGACGAGGTCGAGTTCGAAGCGGAGCGGGTTGCCCGGCAAGCCGCGGAGCTCGACCACGAGCTGCAGCTGGAGCCGGAATGGTGATCCTGCTCGGCGGCGCGGGAACGGAGGTGACCTGACAAGGGATGCCCGACGGCGGTCACGACCGCGATTTTCGAGAGCTTCAGATCTTCGCTCAGTAGCAAAAACCCTGGTCAGAGGTGGCCTCACCTTCCACAGATCGACCACCTCCGGCCGGGCCCAACACACTCCCGAAGGAGCGCACGCATGTTTACCACCCTCGTCCTGCTGGCCGACGGCGACAACGACATCGAGGCCCTGGCCGACGCGGTCGGCGTCCTGCGCCGCTGATCACGCCTCCCTCTCACCGCGAGACAACGAGAGGAGGTGAACCGACATGAAAGTGCACGTCCCCGTGGACTGCAGCGTCAGCGGACATCCGTACGCGAGGTACGTCAACGGGCAGTGGATCTGCACCGAGTGCGGTCAGCCCGCACGATTCCACGCCACCGCCGACGCCGTGTTCTAGCGGATGGGCCAGGTCATGACTGGCCCATCCGTCGGCCACGGTACCGGCAAGGCACTGCGGCGGGCGGGGTCATATCCGCCCGCCGCTTCCCGAATTCGTCGAGACGAAGGAACTTCCCCATGAACCGCACGACCGCCCCCAGCCGCGCCGCGGTGCTGATCCTGACCTGGATCGGTGCCACCATCGGCCACGACGGCGGCGACTACCTCGTCCAGCGCGACAGCGACGCCCAGGTCAAGCAGGCGCGGACGCGTGCCGGGCGTACCGCCCTGGCCGTGCACTGCCTTACCTACGGCGCCACCCAGGCCGCGGCGAAGGCCGTGCTTTACCGCGCCGCCGGCGTCCGCGTGCCGTTGCGCGCGCAGCTCGCGGGCGGACTCGCCGAGATCCTGCTGCACGCCGTCATCGACGACGGCCGCCTGCTGCGCGCGTACGCCCGAGTGGTCGGCAAACTGCCGTTCCACGATCTCGCGGCCGCAGGGGTGAACGGCCGCATGCTGCTCGACCAGGCAGCGCACCGCAGCGTGCAAATCCCGGTGGGGACGCTCATCACGACGGCGATGGCCTGCTCAAGCCGCACCTGACCTCGCTTTTCGGCCCGAGACGGTCAAAACCCGGGCTGAGAAACACAAAACCGCTGTTCAAACCCATCTCAAGGCGCGCCGGAACCCCGGCGCGCCTTTTGTTTACGTATCGTCTAATACGAAACGAAATACGATACGTAATACATATTGACGAAACGATACGAAATGTGCGAGAATATGACCCATGGCGACAGATGAAGTGGACGCGACCGATCCGGCGACGTGGGCGGATCCGCCGGAGCGCGGGCGCTGCTGGTTTCTCGGCTGCACCAACGAGGTGCCGTACCAGGGCGGCCGTCCGTCGAAGACCTGCGACCAGTGGGTCGACGGCCTCAAGCACACGCGGCTGAACAAGTCGCTGGCCAAGCGAGGCCGCCTCCGCGTGCCCGCGCCCGGCTCCGGGCCGATCGGTGCACCTGCGGCCCCGGCGGAGGCCGCGGACTCGGCCGAGAGCGGCGAGCGGAAGCCTGTGACGACGGCGCGTCAGACCTACGGGCAGACGCTGCAGCAGATCCAGGCCGTGCTCGGCAGCCTGCCTCAGCTGGTCGACCGGGTGGAGGTGGCCGCCCGCATCGTCGCTGACCAGGAGCAAACCGTCGCCGAGATCGCCGCGGTGGAACGTGCCGAGCGAGCCAAGGTCGACGAGATCGCCGCCGAGCGCGACGAAGCCCGGGTGCGCGCGCAGGCGAGCGCGAATGAGGCTGAGGCCGCGAAGAACGCGCAGGCCGCCGCCGAGGAGGTCGCCGAACAGGCCCTTGAGGCCGAGGAGCAGCTCGCCGCCGAGCGCGACGCCGCCCTGACTGAGGCACGGGAAGCGGACGAGCGCCAGCAGGCCGAGCACGTCCGCGCCGAGAACGCCGAGGCGCGGGCGGCGACCCTGCAGGCCGAGCTGGACCGGGTCACCGAGCGCGGCCGCGAGCTGAACACCGCCCTGGAAGCTGCCCAGGCCAAGGTCAGCGACCTGCACGGCCAGCTGGGCACCGCGACGGAGAAGGTCGCCAACCTCACCGAGACCCGCGACAAGCTGACCACGACGCTCACCGAGACCCGCGACGAGCTGACCGAAGTCAAGGAGCGCGCGGCCGCCACCGAGGAGGCAGCCACTCAGCTGCGCGCCGAGCTGGTCGAGCTCCGGCGCCAGAAGACCGAAACCGACACCAAGCTCACGGAAAGCCGCCAGGAACTCAGCCAGGCACGTCAGCAGCTCGACGACGCGCGCGAGCGGGCGACGAGCGACACGGCCACGATCTCGGAGCTGCGCGGCGAGATGTCCCTGGTCAAGGCCGAAGCTGCACACCAGACGACCCGGGCCGAAACCGCCGAGACGACGCTGGAATCCACGCAGGCCATGCTCGCCGACACCACGGCGAAGCTGACCGAAGCGGCGACGTCGCTCGCCAGCGAGCGCGCGACACTGACCGCGACCCAGGCTGACCTGCGTCGCGAGACCGAACGCGCCGCATCGGCGGAAAGGTCGCTGGAGGCAGTCCGCGGGGAACTGGCCGCGGCCACGGCCGCGCTCGACACCGCTCGCCGGGAGCAGCTCGCCGAGATGCGCGCGTGGACGACCCGTCAGCAGGCGAGCGGCCAGGCCGATGACCAGTGACGATGCCTGAGCGCGGGGGAAGGGGACGGCGGTGTCGCTGACGTCGCAGCTGTATCGCGGTGAGCTGGGGAAGTGGTGCGCGCGCAACCTGCGCACCGAGAACCTGATCGCCGACGTAGCCCGCCACCTGCGCATGGCGGGGAATCCGGAGCCTGTCCGGCCGTCGGGGAAGGTCGAGGCCGGGCACTGGGCGGCGGTGGGTGGCGCGTTCGGCGCCCGCCTGGCCCTGCTGGTGGACGGCGCCCCGCCCTACTACGCGCTACTCGGTGCCGTCCGGGCCGGACTGGCCGGCCGCGCCTGGTGCGAACAGGCGCACCTGCTGTTCCCGACGCACCGGGAGTTCCCGACGGACTCGGCGGCCCGCTGGTCGCAGTACCGGCCGGGCAGCCGCGGCTGGATCGACATGGGCGGCACCATCGACCCTGGTCAGCCCACTGGCCACGAGCCGGTGCTGACCGACTTCCTGCGGCGCACGGTCGCGGTGCTCGAGGAGCACGCACCGCCGGGCGCGCTCGGCTCACCGGGGGTCGAAGCCAGTCTTGCCCGGTCGTGCTGGGTGATCTCCGGCTGGGAGAGCAGCTACCGGGGCGGGCGCCTGCCCGACGACCTGGCGGCCGCGCACGCCCAGCCCGGATACGACGCGACCACGCTGCGCCAGGTGATCACCGAGCCGGTCCTGGCCGAGATGGTCGAGCTGGCGCGGGTCCTGCACACCAGCCGCACCATCGAGCGGTGGCGCGGCCCGAGCGGCGCCGGCGCCGATGGCCCGCTCGGCATCAGCGGGCCGGTGATTGTGCCCCACTGGGCCGACGGTGATCTGGTCATCGGCGGCGGCACGCTGCTCGACGTCAAGACGGCCGTGCGCGTTGACCAGGACGACACCGTGTCGAGGTGGCTGTGGCAGATCCTGGCGTACCTGTGGCTGGACACCCAGGACCTCTACGAACTGACCTCCGTCGGGCTCTACCTCGCTCGCCACGGCGTGACCGTGAGCTGGGGCAGCGATGCCTTCCTGTCGTCCCTGCTCGGCGGGAACGGCCGAGACGACGCCGCGCGCGAGCAGTTCCTGCAGCTCGCCGCCCGCGTGATCCGCGAGGAGGGCGGACACCCGCCTGCCCCCTGGAAACGCCGCACCACCAGGCGGCTGGGCGACGGCTGAGCCATGGCGGCCCATGAATCCCATTCGATCTCAACGGGATGTTTTGGGGTACACTGAGGGGCATGCGAAAAGGACAGGTGTCACTTCGGCTCGACGAGGTCATGCTGGACGCAGTCGAGGGCATCGCGGCGAGCCAGGGGCACGACCGCGCCGACGTTCTCCGCACGGCGGTACACGAGTACGTGCATCGCCACGCTCCGGCGGGCTGGAACGAGCGCTATTTCGCCATGAGCCAGTTCCAGCCCATGCGCCAGGGCGCGCTGGAGATGCTCACGCAGCTTCGCGTTGCGTGGACGGAGCAACTGCGCCAGCCGGACGGCCTGGAGACGGCCAAGATGTTGCAGTGGCTCGGCGCGGTGCTGGTGGAGGTGTGGCTCATCGCTCGGGAGCTTGAGCCGTCCGTGATCGCGCACAGCGAACCAGGCAGCGCTCCAGCCGAGACGCTCGGCGAGGTGATCGCCGCGGTGGACGCGATGAGCAGGCCCTTGTTCAATGCGGCACGGTTGCTTGACCTCGCTGACCAGGACAAACACAGCGCCGACTAGAGGCGGCAGGCACACACCCGCGGTGGCGGCATTGCCCCCCTTTCGCTGGTATCCCGGCACTCCGTCCGGAACGCGCGTCAGCACTCCAGTGCGAAAACGTACGTTTTTGCTCTTAAGGGGGGTTGAATCTCCTGCCCTGGTTCAGCGGGGCAGGGACGAGGGATGCGGCCACGTGCGAACGGCCGCGACGACGTCGGCGACGGTCCCGACCGCCTCTTCCAGCAGGACGGGGTGCTCCACCGGCTCGAAGGGATCGGCGTCGTCGAAGGTGTCGTCGGCGCGGTACGCGGCCGCGTCGTGCTCGCTGTAGACGAGCACGACGTCGGCGAGCTCACGCCAGGCACGGCGGTAGTGCAGGGTCACCGAGCGGCCGTGGTCGCCGAAGATACGCCGGCCACCGAATCCCAGCCGTCGGAGCGTCCGCAGGTCGTCAACCGGGCTGCTCATGGCTGGTCCGGCTTGTGTGTGGCCGGGCGCGGCCGCGCGCCGACTTCCCACTCGACCAGCGCGTGGTCATCGTCCGGGGCGCTGGTGGCCCACAGCAGTGCGAGGCTGACCGGGACGAAGTGATCAGATCTCCGTGCCGGAGTCGCAGACAGGCTCAGCGATCCGGACCACGACCGCGTTGTGGCCGCCGTCGGACAGCGTCACCACGTCGGTCATCGACCCGGTGCTCCGTACCAGCGATTTCTCGCCGCGGTCGTTCAGCGGCACGAGCTGCCAGCCGATTTCGACGGCGTGCGCGATGAGCGAGTCGATGTCTTCTTGCTTCACGACGTGCCTTCATTCTTTTGTACTGCAAGGGTTTTCGCGGCGTCGTCCGCTGTGGTCTCCATGATCTCGGCGGCCGCGTGAGCGAGGGGGTCAGCTGTCGCGCGTAGCTCGAAGGCCCGCGCTCGCATGCGAAGGACGGACTCGGCCAAGGCCGCGCGGTGTGCGACTGCGACCTCAGGCGTCGGCTGGAGCGACGATTCGGTGCCGGGGCGCATCACCGGTCACCGTGATCCTGCGGGTTCCAGCGGGCGGCGCGTTCCTCGCGGAACAGGTCGAAGTAGTCGATGAGCGCTTCGTTCGCCTCGTTGTCGCCTGCGTCGGCGTTGGCGAGGAACTTCTCGACCGCGAGGTCGACCGCGGCCTGGGCGCCCAGGCGGCTGGGGCCGAACAGGCCGTGCGGAAGTTCGTCGGGGTTAACCGGGTCAGGCTCGTCCGGGAAGATGATCGTGGGGTGATCGCTCATCGGGAGACCGCCCGCGCGATCACGAGGGCTTGCCAGCCTTCGCCGGGCAACTTGGAGATGGCGGTGATCTCTCGCCCGGAGTCACCGACGCAGGCGACCGCCAGTGTCACGGCGAAGAAGCGTGCGGCAATGTCGAGCAGGAGCCGCCGAGCCTCTCGGCGATCGTGTGTGGCGTCGACCAGCACGGACCGGCCAGCTTCCAGGTGCGCCGAGAGCTCCCGGTGCAGGTCGTGCGGATCGGTCTGGTCGTCCTTGACCAGGACGACCACCAGGTCGTCGCCCAGGCTCTCGACGACGCGGTTGATCACCGCTCGGCGAGCACGGGCGGTGCCGATGAGGGCTACGAGCACCGGACGCTGAGCGCCGATGGTCGCCGCGGTCGGCTCGACGGCGGAGTGCACCTCAATCATGCGTCGCGGCTCTCGGTGTCGAGGACGAGGACGGCGTCACGGAGCAGTCCGCGCAGGCGTCCGGCCTGCAGTGGGGTCATCTCCGCGAGAACATCGCCGTGGCCGTCGACGAGGACGACCAGGCGCTCGTCGCGCAGGGCTTCGACCCGCACCCCTTGGCACTGCCGGGGGATGCGGGGAGCCAGGGCGCTACTGACGCCGGTGGCGGTGCGTGCGGTGAAAAGTCGCATGGTGCGGTCCCTTGTTCCGCGTGATGGCTTGGAAAGCGACGGCCCCGCTCGTCTGGTCCACAGGCGGGGCCGCCGCCTGAAACACCCCAGCCAGCCGGGGGGAGTCGCCTAGGGGGAGGGGCGACCACGACTGACCAGGGCATATGGTGGAAGGTCTCGTGTACACAACCACCGTGTACAACTGTACCTCGTGTAATTGTACGAGGTACAGAAGCCCAATGGGGTGAACCTGTGCGCGCGCTCTTGCCCCGGAGCGCACACGGGCCCCCGGTTGCCGGGAGGATGAGCGGGTGGAATTCGACGGCACCGCATCAATGCTGGCGTGGTACATCGCGATCGAGCTGCAGCGACTGCGCAGCGAGAGCGGGCACACGATGGCCCAGGTCGCCGAGCGACTTGGCTGCTCGACCAGCCACATCAACCACATCGAGAAAGGCCGCGATCTTCCCAAGCAGCCCGAGATCGAGGTGTTGTTGGAGTTCTACGGCCTGGGCGAGCGCATCCCGTCGTTCCTCGAGCTGCTCAAGGCTGCTCGCCGCGGCGACGACTGGTTCACCGGCTTCGCTGGCGCGTCGCCTGAGTGGTTCGACCTGTTCCTCGGACTCGAAGCCGCGGCCGAGCAGCTGGAGAGCTGGGATCCCGGTGTCATTCCCGGGCGGTTCCAGATTCCCGAGTACACCGAGCATGTCATTCGCAGGCTGCGACCGGACCTCACCGACGCCGAGGTGCAGCGCCGGATTGCGCTGCGCCAGGCCCGTCAGGAGCTTCTGACCAGGCCGAACGCGCCTACCGTGTGGGCGATCATCGACGAGTCGGTGCTGCACCGCGGCATTCCCGCACCGGCGATGCGCCGGCAGTTGCTGCACCTGGACCAGATCGCCGAGCAGCCGAAGGTCCAGCTGCGGGTGTGGAAGATGAGTTCCGGCCCAGCTCCAGGTCTGCACGGCCCGTTCGTGATGATGTCCCTGCCGCACCTGCCCGGACTTCCCGCCGTCGTCTACACCGACGGACCGATTCGCGGCACGTACCACAAGGAGCCGGGCGAAGTCCTGGTGTACCGGAACATCCTGACCCAGCTGCACGCCGACGCCGCTCACCCGGAAGAATCACGAGCGATCATCAGACGGCGAGCTGAGGAGCTGGCGTGACCTACGAAGAGGCACTCGACTCACTCGGTCGAGTACCTGACGAGGGCTGGTTCAAGAGCCCGGCGAGCGACGAAAAAGGCGACTGCGTCGAGGTGTGCTTCCTGGTGCCGGGCTGGGTCGCGGTGCGCGACTCGAAGAACCGCGCACGTCCCGCGCACCTGTTCACCGAATCCGAGTGGAACGCGTTCGTCGCCGGCGTGCAGGCCGGAGCGTTCGACCTCGCGCAAGCGGGCTGACCAGCTGGTTGGTTCCCGTCGCTGCCCGACGTCTACCGACATTGAGGGTTCGGCGGCGCAGCAGCCGACACAGGTTCGGTGCTCCCGCTCGGTGTCGTTGGCGGGGTGGGCGGCTTGGCATCGTCGGACCGCTGGACACCGGTGTGAAGGTTCGTCCTCCTGGCCCGCACTGGGCATGGACTCCCGAAGGGCAGCATGCCCACTACGGGATCCCTTCGGGACCGCCGATGGTTCTGGCCCAGCCGATCCGGGGGACAAGCCGCTTCGCGGTCGGCTTCGCCGATCCCCCCGATCGGCCGAGCCAGAACCCCCGACGGCAAGCCCCGTAGCGGGCATGCTGGGCTGCGCCCGTCCACACCCCGCACAGACCAGGAGGACTCCGATGATCCACACGCGACTGCAGCTCGACCCCGGCGCCCAGATCAGCCTCCGCTCCGGCCGCGACGGCGCCGTCGAGATCGTGGTCCTCGACCCCGCCAGCGAGGCCTTGTGCGTCATCGAGATGTCGCCCAAGCAGCTCGCCGCCCTCTGCGAGGAGGCTTCCGTCCAGTAGCGGAGGAGTCCCGCCCCCGGCCACTCGGCCGGGGGCACTTCACGTGCCGCAGCACGTGGTTGGCCTGGTGGATCGCTCGCGGCACGGTGGTCGACACCGCGCAGAGTGATCGCCGAAAGACCTAGTGACCAGCGTGTTTACTCGGTTACCCTCGATAGTGGAGATCGTGGTCGAGATCGAGGGGGCACGGATGCCGGACAGGCCGGAGGCGAGCGCGGGCGGATACCGCGAGCTGGAGCCCAACGACGGCTATGCCGCCGACAGCTGGCAGGAGTTCACGCCGTGGCGCCCAGGCGACCCGTCGACGGCCGGTGAGGCGCCGGCCAGCTACGCCGCCGACTACCAGGACGACCGGATCTACCGGCCATCCTCCGGCGGTTACAGCGACGGCCGCGGCCCCGTCGACACCGACACCACCAGCGGCAGAGGCGGCACGGCGGACACGCCGAAGCGTTCCTGGCGCTGGAGCGAGGACAGCCGCAAGCTCAAGGCAGGCGACAACGTGCGCGCGACCCGCGGCATGGGCAGCGGCATCTTCAACACCGTGCACGACGGCACCAAGGGTCGGATCGTCTCGACCGAGCACACCCTGCTCAACGGGGAGCGTGGCACCGTCGAGTTCGACAACGGCTACGTCATGCGCAACGTCAACCTCTCCGACGGCACTCTGGAGCGACGCGGCTGGTTCGACTAGCCGGTCGCGCCAGCACCGCCCGGCAAGAGCACGCCGGACCGGAGCACCCTGGAGTTGACCAGGGCTGTTACCTGCGTGGGTGGTGGTGTGGTGTCTGGGTTTGGCAGGCTGGGTGCCGTTTTCTCGCTGCGCAGGCAGAGCCGAGCACACCGCACCGGGCACTGCGGGCCATCCAGCAGGGTGAACCGGAAAAGCGTCGGTCCACCCTGCTGGACGACCACTCCGCGCCCGGCACGGCGCGCTCCCTAAACGGTGCGCAGCGAGGAAACGACCCCCAGCCAGGGCCAAACCCTGACACCACACCGAGTTTCAAACACGGGCCCCGAGGGGCCCGACGGGCCTCAGCCCGAACCCGACCAGGGCCAGCCCTGGACCCGCCAGGGCGCTGCCCTGGACCCGGCACGCTCGGAAACAGGGGAAAAACAAAAACAAAGAGCAAAAGCAAAAGAACCGGAAACCCGCTGGTGTGCGGGAGTGGACTTCCCAGCCCCCAGGAAGCCCACTCGGCGAAGCCGGACGCTAGCTGCGTCTGTTGAGCAGGACCAACGCCACCGTCAGCTGTGCGACGGAGACGGTCAGCGCGGCGACTTGCAGCCAATTTCCGATTGTCATTTCCTCACCCCCTCTGCGTTCTATAACAATGTTATAGAACGCAGAGGGAAAAGTCAATTCTCTTGACAAATTTAAATGTCGCCTTTTTTGTTTGACGTGTACACGTCAAGTCTGGTATGATATTTATATCGGGCGGACAAGGAAAGGGGTTGGACATGGCGAAGCGGGCGAGCGCGTCGACGCTGGTGGAGTCGGTGGCCGGACTGGCCGAGGAAATCCAGAAGGCAGCGGTTGCCGAGACCCGCGAGGACGTCGCGCAGGGGATCGAGGAGCACTTTCTGCGCGAGACGAACCGCCGCACGTACGGCGGTAAGTCCGCGGACGAGTCGATCCGCGAGGCCCTGGCCGAATACCCGTCGCTGCGCGAGGTTCCGCAGCTGCAGGACGCTCTCGCCCGGTTCGAGGGCGCCGAGATCCCGGAGGACTTCCGCGCCGGCGTCTTGTTCGCGGTGAAGCTCGTCGCCGACCTTGACTACGAGTACTGATCACCTGATCGGTCCGGTCGGGGACATCCTGGCCGGACCGCAACTCACCCATTCCCAGAGGAGTAGAAAATGGCATTCATCGTGGTCAAAGGCGCGTACGCCGACCAGATCAACCTGCACGTGTTCGAGGAGCGCGACGGGGAGAACGGCGCCGACCGGTGGGCCGATCGCTTCAACGCCGCGGTGCCCTGGCAGCACGAGGACGACCGTGCCCGTGTCGAGGAGATCGGCCTGACGCGCGCCGGCGAAGTGCCGGATCCGATTCACCCGGTCGTCGTCGACGGCAAGGTCGTCGAGCGAGGCTTCTACATCGAAGGCTGCTAGGGGCAAGCGAAATGGGCTCCCACCTGCGGAAACACTCGTATGGAGGAGCCCATTTTGCTTGCAAAAACGTACGTTTTTGCACTACCATGAAGGGGTGGCGATGACCGAGAGGGGCACGGAGATGGCGGACGCGGCGGCAGGGATGCGGGCGATCGTGACGGAACTGAGCGACCAGTTCTTCGAGCGGGCCGACGTGGTGCGCGCGCTCGCGGTGTCCGTGCTGGCCGGGCAGCACTCGCTGATCCTCGGTCCGCCCGGCACGGCGAAGTCCGAGCTGGGTCGTGAGCTGACCAGCCGGTTCGAGGGAGCGCGGTACTGGGAGGTGCTGCTGTCGAAGTTCACCGACCCCAAGCGCCTGTTCGGTCCGGTGGACGTGGCCGCGCTGACGCGAGGGGAGTACACCCAGGTGTTCGCCGGGCGTGCCACCGAGGCGCACATCGCGTTCGTCGACGAGATCTTCAAGTGCTCGGCGGGCGCGTTGAACGAGATGCTCGCGTTCCTCAACGAGCGGCTCTACCACCCCGAGAACGGCGGAGACCCGATCCCGTGCCCGCTGGTCAGCGCGATCACGGCGTCGAACGAGCTGCCGAGCACCGAGGAACTGGCCGCGGTCTACGACCGGCTGCTCGTGCGCCTGGAGGTCGGCTACCTGACCGACCCGAGCAACTTCGCGAAGCTGGTGCGCTCGGCGGTGACCGCGGCCGCGCCGACGACCCGCACGACCGTCTCGCTCGACGAGCTGCAGCACGCCGTCAGCGTCGAGGTGCCCGCGGTGGACGTGCCGGATGGCATCGTGGACGCGGTGTGTCAGCTACGCGCCGAGCTTCGCCGCAAGGAGCTCGTCATGTCCGACCGGCGGTGGAAGCAGTCGATCCGCCTGCTGCAGGCGTCGGCCTGGCTGGACGGACGCACGGAGGTCACCGACCGCGACCTCGAAGTGCTGCGGCACGTGCTGTGGGACTCCACGACCCAGCGTCCGACGGTCGAACGGGCCGTGTTGATGCTGGTCAACCCGGATGCCCGCGAGGCTCTGGACTTGCTCGACGCGATCGAGGAGCTGGAGGCCGAGCTGAACGCCAAGGTGGGGCAGAGCACCGAGTCGTTGTCGGACTGGGCGGTCAAGGAAGCCAACGGCAAGCTTGCCCGCGCGGGCAAGCGCCTGGACGTGATGATCGCCGACGCGCAGACGGCCGGGCGGTCCGTGGAGACCTTGGAGCGGGTGGCGCGTCGTCGCAAGGCCGTGCACGCGCGGATCATGGTCGAGGCGCTCGGGGTCGACGCCAGCATGGTGCAGGTCTGACATGGGCGCCCTGACCGCACTCAAGGACCTGACCAAGCGCGCCGGCCGTTGGCTGGGCCTGGGCGGCGCGGCGAAGGCGCGCGCGGCCGCGCCCAAGGTCACCGCCGCCGTGCACGGCGACCGGTTCGACGAGATGACCTGGAAGGACACTCTCGGACAGGCTCACCATCTGCGCGAGCTGGCCGACGACCTGCACGAGCGCTACGACTACTCGGCCGACTTGCTGCGTGACGCCTTCCTGGCCACCTACAAGGCCGAGCCGACGCTGCGCGAGCGCGCCGACATGGATTCGTCGCGGCTGGTCAACCACCAGGTGATCAGTGCCCTCATGAGCTCACCGGAGTTCGCCGAGCTTCGGCGCGACACCGTCGGCGACCCGTACGCGGCCGCGATGGCGCTGCTCGCGCAGGAGACCCAGCTGCGGCAGCTGCTCGAGCAAGCCCGCGCCGCGCAGGAGGCTGCCGACGACGCCGAGCAGGCGCGCCAGGACGCGCAGGACGCCGCCGAGCAGGTGGAGCAGGCGATGCGCAACGCCCAGGATGCAGCCGACGAGGACGGCGAGGTCGACGAGGGCACGGCGGCAGCGGTACTCGCGGCGATCGAGCAGGCCGAGGGCGCCGACAGCGCGGCCGGTCAGGCCGACCGCGATGCTCAGGCCGCTCTCGCGGCGGCCGCCGGCGTCGTGCGCGCGCTGGTCCGGGCGGGCATGAAGGAAGCCGTCGAGCAGGTGCAGGCCGAAGTGGCCGCCGCGGCCGCGTGGGGCGTCGAGCCGGGGCAGCTGGACCGGATGTCCTTCGAGGAGCGCGACGCGTTGGCCCGGCGGTTGCAGAACAACCGACTGGCCGAGTTCGCCAGCCTGATCGGACGGTTCCGGCAGATGGCCACCGGCGAGCGCGCACGCAAGATCGAGCACGTGCCCGGCGAGCTCGTCGGCATCACCCTCGGAGACGACCTGACCAGGCTCATCCCGTCGGAACTGGCCAGTCTCGGCGTGCCCGCGCTGCGGGCGGTATTCGCCGCTCGCTACGCCGAGCAGCGCCTGATGACCTACGACTCGCGTGGGGAGACCGAGGCCGGGCAGGGCGCGATCATCGCGTGCATCGACTGCTCCGCGTCGATGGCGGAGCCCTACGTCGCCGCGAGCGGTGAGCACTCCGGGGAAGTGGTCACCGGTGAGGCCTGGGCGAAGGCCTGCGCGCTCGCGTTGCTCGACCAGGCGCGCCAGCAGCGCCGCGACTTCGTCGGCATCTTGTTCGCCAGCGCCACGGAGGTGAAGGTGTTCGAGTTCCCCGCGAACCGCCCCGTCTCGATCCCCGCCGTGCTGGAATTCGCCGAGCACTTCTTCTGCGGCGGCACCGATTTCGAGGCGCCACTGTCCGCGGCCGCCGAGGTCTTGCAGGCCGGGTACAACGACGCCAGTCGAGCCCGTGGCGACATCGTGTTCATCACCGACGGCCTGGCCCAGGTGGGCGAGGACTGGATGCGCGCGTGGAACGAGACGAAGGCCGAGCTGGAGTTCCGCGTCTTCGGCGTGCAGATCGAGAACCGGGCCTACAGCTTCATCCCGGCGCACTACGCCACCGATGTGCTGGGCGCCTTGTGCGACAACCTGCGCACGCTCGACGACCTCACCGACGTCCGCGCCGCCGCCGACCTGTTCCGCGTGATCTAGCCGGGGTGAAACCCGCACGATAAGTAGGGCTTGAGCTGGCATTTCCTGTCCGGCTGGCCTACACTGAGAAGTGCAAAAACGTACGTTTTCGCAACGAGAGGCGAAGTTGATGACCAACCCGGTAGCAGCCGAGGACATCGAGCCGGAGGCCGACGAGCCGCCGACCGGCGACGCGGTTTTCGACCGCTACACCGAGTCGGTCAGCGACGGGACCACGCCGCTGCTCGGGCATCTGGTGCTGTATTCGATCGTGGACAGCGAGGTCACCCAGCCGCAGCTCGCGAACTGGTTTCGCCAGCTCGGGCTCGACCAGCAGATGGTGCCGCCCGAGTTGCGCGCGGTCGACGCCTTTGAGCGGATCACCGGCCGGGACGGCGTCCGCGAGGTGTACGCGCTGGACGGGGAATCCGAGCTCGCCAAGCGCCGCCGGCGCCGCGAGCCGCCGGAACGTCAGGCCACGCTGATGATCCGCAACGTTGCCCGGGACAAGCACCGCATCGAACGGCATATCGTGCGCGAGGTCCGCGACCAGACGGAGGTCAAGCTCAGCTACGACACGCACCTGGGATCGGTGGTGTTCGAACGCGACAACGCGCCGAGCAGCGGACCCGGTGACGGTCAGCTGGTTGTCACCCCCGACAACAAGGCGATCAACAAGCTTCCCGAGGCCGAGCGGAAGATCGTGCGCAAGATGCTCGGCGAGATCGAGTCGAGCTACCAGTGGCACCTGAACTTCCTGACCGGCGACAAGCTGCGATCGATGATCCGCCGCTACATCGAGTCGCTCAGCGCGGTCCGCGTGCGCAAGACCGGCGGGGTGTACTTCGTGTACCACCAGCACTCGGCGACCCTGGGCCGCCTGCGGCAGCTGGTCGAGAAATTCGGGTCAGGCAGTCACCTGGTCCGCGTGCCGCTCGCCGACCAGGACGAGATGCGCGAGATGGTCGTCACCGCGGTCACGACCAAGGCCGCCGAGGACCTCAACAAGCTCAGCGCCGAGATCGCCGCCGCCCAGCGCAACGGCGTCAGCGACGAGGAGATCGCCGAGCTCTACCGGCGATTCCGTGACGTGCAGGCCGCCACCACCGACCACTCGACCCGTCTGTCGACCAGCCTGGACGACACCGAGGCCGCGATGAACCTGGTCAAGGCCCAGCTCGGCAGCCTGCTGGCCACCGCCGGCACCGAAGACGCCGACGAGTCGGCCGCCGCGCCGAGCGTCACCGACGGCCCGCAATGCCAATGGGACACCCATCAGCCCGGTCAGGACCGCGCGGCCAGCGATCGGATCCTGTGGGACAACGGCGGCGCCACCTACGTGTGCGCCGACTGCGCGACCAAGGTGGAGGCCTCCGACCAGGACGGCTACCAGATGATCCCAGTCAGGCCGGGGAAGTAGCCGCCGTCGAGGCAGATGCCACGCGCGGCGGTCGCGACCGCCCGCTCGAATCCGAGAAGATCGCCCAGATGTTCAGCTTCGCGACGAAAGGAACCACGTGACCGGCAACGACGACACCAACCACTGGACCGGAGCCGGATGGCAGGTCCGCCGTACCGCAGGTCAAGGCCAGACGATCTCGGTACGCGTCGACCGCCAGCTCGACCCCGACGAGTCCCGCGCACTCTCGACCGCACTCGGGCACGCCGCCTGGAGCGCCGACGACCAGCCAAGCACCGCCGACTGGACACACGCCCTGCTGATCGCACTGCTCGTGCGCGCCGGGGGAAGCGTCACCCTCAGCCTGGAGGACTTCGAAGCCGACGCGCTCGGCGGCCCCGACGGTCAGCACTACGGCTACACGACCCTGGCCGGTCCCGACGGGCTGACCGTCGCGGTCACTCCCGCACCAGCCCGCAGGAGCTGACCACGACGCCGACACCGGCGAACACGCTCGCCATCGAGATCACGCGGGCTGAGCTGGACACGATCGAGAACATCCTGACCACAGCCTGGAACGCCGAACACCAGTCCATCCGGTCGGATCGCCGCGGCGAGAGCCCAGTCCCGGCGATGATGCGCGCGCTGCACATGCGCGCGGGCGCCGCACGCGCGGCCGCTGAGCACGCCGGCGTCGAGCCGACCGGCAAGATCCCGTTCCTGGAGAACGAGATCGAGACCGTCGAGAACGCCGTGCGGACCCTTGACCGCCTCGGCTGCGGGACGGGCCTGTGGACCGTCAACCGGCATGTGCTGCTTACCCAGCTGCAGGAACGGCTCGGCTACGCCTACGCGGTCGAGCACCTGGGCGGCACGCTGCCGGTCATCCGCAAGCAGGGTGCATGGCTCGGTTACCTAGACCGCGGGCGACTGTCCGCACCTGAAAATTGTCGACAGGTGCTGAGATGCCTCAAATAACCGTGACGTTCGGTGCACGGCAGAATCGAGCAGCATGAGGGATTTCGGGACGCGTCAGTGGTCTGGGCTAGGCGCACGGCTTCACGTGTCCGTGCCCGTGAACGACGCGGTGCGCAGGCTCGCGGCCGTGTACGAGCCGATGCTGGCGACCTACTCCGAGGTTCTTCGCGTGGTGCCACCCGCGCAGCTGCACCTGACGCTGGGGTGGCTGCCATTGCCGCGCGCGGCCGACGTCACCGCGGCCGAGCGCGAACAGGTCCGGAGCGCGCTCGAGCGTGTCTTCACCGAGGACTTCCGCGACGGACTTGTGTGGTGCGGGCCCGCCGTGCAGACCTCCCACGGGGTCCGACTCGATGTCACCCCCGACCGCGTTGTCCGGCTTCGGATGCGCCAGGTCGCCGGCGTCCTGGCCGACGTCTTCGGCACCGAGGTACCCGAACCGCTGCACGACCCGCACATCGCACTGGCGTACGGCACTGCCGACGTGCGCACTGAAGACCTCGCCGACGACCTGCTCCTGACCACCGTGCCGGGCACGGGAATCAGGCCATCGCGGGCGCCACTGCTGTTCACCAACCCCTGCGACGTCGTCATCTACGACGCGGACACGTTCGCCACGCCCCCGCGAGACTGGACGAACGTGATGCCGGTGTACCCGGAACACGTCGGGGACTGCCAGCGAGAAAAGCCGTACCCAGTCGACATGGATCGACAAACCAGCGCCGAAGATCTGCTCGGTGGGTGGCGGGAGGACATCGACTGTGTCAACGCCAATGCCGAGCTTCCGTCGGGTGAACGGCAGGTCGGGCCGCGGTTGGGTCCGATGTTGACCGCGCTCGCGCAGCAGGCCCGGTTTACCGAGATCGCCTACAACGAAACGCCCGATGTCACCGACAACAGAATCGACACCCCGTTTTTGGCTACCGAGGTCGCCCGGACCATGCTGCACAAGGCCTTGAGCATCCACGCCGCGGAAGCCAGCTACGCCGAAATTGACGCCCTCACGGCAGCGCTGCTCGGCCGGATCACGCCCTGGAACGGCGGGCACTCAGTCTGAGTGCTCAGCCGAGCCACTGCACCAGCAACGGGTGCACTTCGTCTCGCTCCTCCAGGATCAGGTACACGAGTTGCCCCGCCTGACCAGGGCCGAAGTGCCACCGGCGGACCGGGCCGTCGGGGTTGTCCGCGTGCTGGGGGTCCCCGTTCCACGGCGTCACCGTAAGGGTTTCGAGCAGATCGGCGAACTCGGCCAAGGCCTCGACGGGCAGCTCGGCAACCTGCGCCAGCACTTCGTCGTCAGGGACGATGCGGTACATCTAGTCGCTCAGTCGCTCCTGGATCGCTGCCTGCAAGTCCGCAACAGGCCGGGCATTCGGATTTTCGCCAGTCTGCAGGATGCGCTCGGCCTTGGCGAGCAGCCGGAAGTAGGCGCCGGGATCCCGCATCTCCGTGTAGGCGATACCGCGCCATTTCTGCAGGAGCCGGTGCACCCCGGCGAGATCCTTGGAGGCCTTCGCCTGGTCGAGCGTGACGTCCCACTCACGATCGAACATGGCGAGCAGCCGCGGCGACAGACAGGCGCGGATCTCGCCGGGGTCCGCCGCCGGCGGGACCGGCACGCCGGACGCCATCGGAGCAGCGGGGGAGGCCATGGGACCACGATAGCGTCCCGTGACCTCCGCGCATGCCAAACCTTTCAAGCCACGATGAGGAATCGGACGGTTTGCCGTAGCGTGAAGGCGTGTCCCGTCGGGGGACACGCAGTACCTACGTTTCCTGTCGGAGGAACACCATGGCTTTAAGCCGTCTTGCTCGGGAATTCGCTGCCGAGATCGCCAATCATGACTGGTCAGATGCCCCATTTCGAGCCGATCGGGCTGGGCACAACCGAGCACACGATAAGACTTCCGCTCCAGTGCTCGACCCTCGTCAGACCGACACTGTTCGAATGAACGTCATGTGGGTAGCTGCGCAGGTTCTCGGGCACGCGGACCCGAAGTTCGATGAGTACGAGTTCGCCGAGGCGTGCGGCGTCGGCATCCTTACCCGCTCAGGGCATCGTGACGGCAGTATCAGCGCCGGTCTCCGCAAAGCCGCTGATGGCCGGTACTGCCGACCTGGAACCTGGGAAGCTCCGCTCGACTGACCTGACGCTGACCAACACCAAGCACCAACGTATAACGCCGTGTACGACGTGGCGGGAGGCGCAGGCGGGCCCGGCTTTCTCACGAACCGGGCCCGCCCTGCTCAGCGAGATCTGGCGCTACGCCGCCAGGTCCCACTCGCGCAGGTACTTCGCCGCCAGCCCGCGCAGGCACGCGCCGAGTGAGCGCCGGTTGGTGTTCGCCCGGAGCCTGAACGCCTTACCGCGGCGGGTGTCCCAGATGACCGGCTTGGCACCCGGAAGCGCCTGATCGATCACCTCTTCCATGAGGCACAGGAGGAAGTCCGCGGTCGCCTGGTCGAGAGCGGGTTCCTTCACGTACGGGAGCACGAGCTCCTGTTCCCCGGTGCGCAGCCGCAGGCCGATGAGGTTCCGGACCACGATGGTCAGGTCACCGTCCGACCAGCGCGGCGTGCGAACCCTGATCCCGGTCGCGCCCTTCGGGAGCAGCTTCAGGAAGCCGGCGGCGCACTCTTCGTACGCCGTCGCCGTCCAATCGGTCCGCGCCGCGGCCCAGGCGACCGCCTTGTCGAGCTCGACCTTTGGATCGGGCGCGTTCACCGCGCGCCGCATCGCGGCCTGGAGGGTGCTGTACGCCGCCCAGGCCATCGAGTCCTTACTCAGGTACCGCTCCTTGTGCTGCTTGGCCAGGTTGACGGCCTCGCGCGGCGTGGCGCGCGCGTAGTCGAGGAACGGCTGTCCGCCGATTTCGACCTTACTGTTTGTGTTCAATTGGTTCCTTTCGGTGTTGTGCCCGGACACCGTGGCGGACCTCACGCCATCTACCAGTCACGATCGGGCTATGTCCCGTCTTGACATACCCCCCGATGAGGGGTTAACTTCAGAGTGCGAAGTCTTCAGTTAGATAGAGTGGCCGGACTTGTAATTATAGAGAACCGGTCTATTATACCGCACGAGCTCGGGCTTGTCAAGGGCCCGAGCTCGTTGCTGTATGCGCGCACCGGACGGGCGTCCGGCTTCGCTGGACTGCCACTCCTCTCGCATAAATGATCAGTTGTGCGAGTTCTGAGAATCCGCCCGACGGCGCGAGGAACCCGCAGGTCGCGATTCGCAAAACGCCTCTCAAAACGATAGGGTTCTGCGACACCCTTTTGAGAGGCTTCGCATGGATCTCACGCCCGAGGACGCCGCCGACAAAGTCGAGCGGAACTCCTGCCCGACGTGCACCGCCCCCGCGGGCAGTCCGTGCCGGACGCGCGCGGGCAAGGTCGCGGCGAAGTACCACACGGCGCGCTTCGTCCTGGTGCCCGCGCTGCGTGAAGATCTCGCGGTCGCCGCACCGGCGGACCGGCGACCCGGAAGCCGGTGGGTGCCAGGCCCGCCCGTCGAGCAGGCCACGGTCCCTGCCGTCGCGGCGCCGGCGGTCCGGATCGGCTACGCCCGCTGTTCGACCGCCGAGCAGGATCTCGACGTGCAGGTCGCCGCCCTGCGCGCGGCCCAGTGCCGCCGGATCTTCTCCGAAAAGATCAGCTCGCGGATCAAGCACCGGCCCGAATTCGAGGCCGCGCTCGCGCTCGCGAGCGAATTCAAGACGGCCGCGCCCGAGCAGGCCGTGATTCTCACCGTGCACGAGCTCAAGCGGCCCGCCCGGCACGGCGCCGAGCTCATGGCGCTCGCGGCGCACCTCGAGGCGCACGGCATCCAGCTGGAGCTGCTGACCGGCCCGCTCGCCGGGATCTACGACCCGAACGGCGTCGGCGCGATGCTGTTCGCCATCCTGGCCACGGCGGCCCAGCTCGACCGCAACTACATCCGCGAGAAGACCATCGAGGGCCAGGCGGCCGCGGCCGCCCGGGGCAACCACGGCGGCCGCCCCAAGGTGATCGACGAGGACTCGCTCACCTTCGCCTTGGCTTTGCGCGACAAGGGTGTGCCGATGCCCGAGATCGCCGGGAAGCTGACCATCAAGACCGGCAAGAACGCGGGCCGGAGCCCGTCCGTTGCCTCCCTGTACAGGGCACTCGCCGACGCCCAGGAGGAACCCGCCTCGTGACACTGGTGGCTCACGCTCACGGCGGCGGTCACGTCGACCCGCCGCCGGTACGGTTGCGAGCGTGACCAGCAAATCCGAGAAGCCTCCGGTGCCCTCTAACCGCGCTCAGGCAGAAACCTTCTTCGGCTACGCGCAGGAGAACCTCGCCGACGCCGAGGAAACAGCGTCCGGCACCCTCGATCAGCTGAGTGAGCTGGGATGGGCACAAGCCCACCTGCTCAAGGCGATCTACTTCGAGCTGCGCCATGGTCACGACCGCGCGGCCGAGACCGCGGCCGCGCTGGACGAGCACGCCGACGCGATGGACCACCTCGGTAGCGACATGCGCGGACTCGGCGACGCGCTCAGCCGCCACCGCTGACCACCGCGCGCCCGGCGAGCGGGTCCGCCCTGGTCAACGCCGGTGCGACTTTGCACGACGTCCTGCCACAGTGATCGAATTGGGCGCATCATGGAGGCATGAGCGACGGGGGCGGAGCCGGGACGACGGCCGCGATCGTGCGCCGCGAGATCCGGTGGCAGGGGTTGCTCGGCTGTGCCGTGACCACGCTCGCGCTGTGGGTGTTGTCGAACTGGGAGATGTGGGGCTGGGTCTACGGGATCGGCGTGATCATCGTGCTCGCGCTACCCGGGATGCGGAAGATCGTGCCGGAAGCGTGGTCGCCGCTGATCGCCCTGATCGTGGTCATGTGCTGGTTGACCAGCGTGACCGAGGTCGTGCAGTGGGGCATCGCGTACGGACTCGGGATCCTCGCGGTCAGCATCGCGAACCTGGTCCGCAAGCGGTTCAGCTGGGGCGAGTGGGTTCCGTACGCGACGCTTGCCATCGGCGCCGGCCTCTTCGTCACGTCGACCACGGTCGCGATCGTGAACGGAGTGCACCACTCCGACGACCTGGCCGCCCAGTACGCCGCCGATCACGAGTACCAGGTGGCGAAGCTGCGCCCGCGCAGTCCGCGCGGGGTCGTCTCCGGCCTGATGAGCGCGGCCGTACAAGACGATCCGAAACGCGGCTGCTTCCTGTTCGATCCGACGTCGGCCGCGCAGTTCGCCGCCGCGCACGGCGCGCCGGACTGCACGGCCGCGATCGGCCACCTGCGGTCCCTCGTGCAGTACCCGAAGGACTGGATCAACAACATGTGGATCCCGGCCGACGCCGAAGCGTTCCCGAGCAAGAACCTGGCCAGGCTCGACGCGTGCCGCCTCACCTTCGACTCGGCCCTGTTCGACTATCACCCGAACCCCGGGCCGCAGCTGGGCAAGTTCACGATGACCCAGCAGTACGGCCAGGGATGGCTGGTCACGGCCTATGAGCCGTGCCCGAAGCAGTAGCCAGCCGAGCGCACTACGTGGCAGCATGCCGGAATGGCACGACGTCGCACTCGCCTTGACTGGCGCGCCCTGCTGGCCGCCGCCGGCGGCCTGGCCGTGCTCCTGGTCGGCATCGACCTTGACTTCGGATTCGTCACCTCCGTGTTCCTCGCGCTGGTCGCTGCGGCCATGGCGTTCGCGGCACTGCGTGCCCGCGGCCGTCCGCGTCAGGTGACGCGCGCGGCCACGCCGAACGCTCGGCCCCGCATCGTCGTTGGGCACGACGTCGTGACACTCTGCCCGGTTGGCGGCGGATCGGTCGACGTGATCCCGCAGGGCAGCCGCGGCCGCGTCACCGGCAGCGGCTGGGGAACGTTCACGGTCGCGTTCACCGTCCACGGCCCGCTCGGCATCCGGGTCGTTCCCGTCCAGGTACGGCCCGAGCAGGTCGACCGGATCTGACCAGCACCGCGCCCCGCCGCCTCCGACCTGGTTACTCTGGTCAGGTGCGCGGCGGACACGCGCACCGACAGGAGGGTGTGACCAGTGGCCACGGCGAAGAAGCAGTCGGCGCAGGCCGGAATTCTCGCGGAGATCAGGAAGAACCAGGCCGCGCGAGCGAGCGCGGAGCAGAAACGGAAAGCGGCCGAGGCGGAGGCGCTCGCTGAGTATGCCCGCGCCGCCGGCGCGGCCACGGACCGGCGCGAGAAGGTCGCGAAGAAGGTCGCCGCGCTCGAAGCCCAGATCGCCAAGGTCAAGGCAGACGCGGACAAGGCCGCGGCCGCCGACGAGCCTGATCAAGCGGCCGCCCTGCGCAGGCTCCGGGATCTGGGAAATGCCGCCGAGGACATCGGCCAGCTGGTCGGGCTCAGTGCCAAGCGGGTCCGCGCGCTGATGAAGGTGGGCGAAGAGAACTCGCCGCCCGCACCGGCGAAGTCGGCGGCACAGAGCGCCGCCAGCTCGAAGCCCGCAGCCGCGAAGTCGGCAGCTGCTCAAGCGCCCGCTGCAGACGACGCAGCAGCTGAGCAGGCGTCTACGTCGAGCGAGCCAGCGACCGCGATCTCGTAGCTACCAGCAGCATCACGTGCCGGGTGTCCTTCGGGGTGCCCGGCACCACTGTTTCCGGCCGTCCGGTTCTATGCGGAATCTGGACTTGCCCAGGTCGCGGGTGAGCGGGCCGCTTGATAGAGCTGTTCGACGTCACCGGGCGCGAGGATCGGGCCGCGAGCGCGCAGCCAGCGCGTCAGGGCGGGCAGCCCGATGACCCGGACGCCGTCGTCGGTGAGGAAGTCGCCGACCTCCCGGTCGCTTGCCAGCACGACCAGTGGCACGACGGGAAGAGTGCGCTCACGTGGGTAGTACGGGGTCAGGCAGCGCCGCGCATACTCGGCCGCTTTCCTCGCGCTGCTTACCTCGGAGGTTCGCGCCACATGACGACCTACCGCAGCCATGGTGAACACCCCAGCCGGGCCGATTACGAGGTGATCGGCTGTGACTCCCGCTGTACCCAGCGGTACGTCATGAAGCACGTACCAGGGACGGTGCGGGGCACGTAGCCGTGACCACCAAGGCCGGGCAAACTGCCCAAGTTTTCGACTCACGCCCGCTTCGGCGCGGGCATGGTTTCGTGCCGCCGTCGCAGCGCTGTCGCGCGAGAAGAGTCGCGCGAGACTCGCGCGGATGGGACGTCGCGCGTCGATCGAGCGCGCGGTCGAGCGCGCTCGCGCGCCCGCTTCGTTGTCGGCCAGGTCGAGGTGCGTGGTCTGCGGCTTCCGGCGCGGTTGGGGGAGCGGCGGATTCGTCGCCGCCGTCGGCGTGGCCGCCGACGGCGGCGACTGCAGCGGGATTCCGGGACCATCGTCGGTGCCCGGCACGAGCGTGCCGGGGGTCACTGGAAGTGGCGTCCACGTCCCTGCGGTGCGTGGGGATGGCTCGGCTGGCGTGTCGAGGTCCAGCTCACCCGTGCCTGCCGGAAGCGCCTCCAGTGGTGGAGGCTTTCCTGGTGTGGTCGTCGGCGTGTCGACCTGGCCCTCGTGCCGCGGATGGGCCGGGCGTGGCTTGAGGAACGCGTCGACGAGCGCCTCGAACTCGGCGCGGCGTGGCGCGGGCACCTGGTGGGACAGGCCGGTCTTGACGTCGAGGTAGCCGAGAGCACGGCCATCGCTGCCGGTCACGTAGAGCCGCTCAGCCCGTCCGCGACGCCAGCGCCGAACCTGGTCACCGGGGCGGCCACGGCTCACCATCGCCGCACCTCTGCGGAGGAGGAAACCTCCCCCGCACCCCCTCCATCCGGCCGCCGTGCCGGGCCGCGCTGGTCCTCGCGGCTCACCGGGCGAGGCTCGGGTCGCGGCCGCCGTGCCGGGCCGCGCTGGTCCTCGCGGCTCACCGGGCGAGGCTCGGGTCGCGGCCGCCGTGCCGGGCCGCGCTGGTCCTCGCGGCTCA
>NZ_JBHWEB010000077.1:0-47129 GCF_042734395.1 Amycolatopsis sp. NPDC059657
CCCGCAACGCTCACGACCCCACTCCTCAAGGCTTGTTTTGGCTTTTGGTACCCCTGTTTTGCTCTTCAATGCCGAGCGGTATAGGGCGTTATACACTTAGAAGACTCGGTGAGTGTGGTGCCGGGCTTGCCGATACGGTGGCCAGGTGACGGTCACCGGGTTCTTCTCCTCCTTCGAACCGAGCGATCCGCAACCTTTGCTCCCCGGCATAGACACCGGGCCTGCCCACTCCCCCACTGCCAGGGAAAACGCCGGCTTCACCGGACTGCACGCCCTGCGCTTCACCGGCGGTGGGGTGCTGTTCGAAGTGGACGTCGCCGTCACCGAGCACAGTGAACTGTCCTATGTGGTGTTCCCTGAGGGCGATCTGCTCGTCACCGTGGACGTCGAGTTCGAGGATGGCAGCCGCGCCGGGCTCACGACCGACCCGAAGTCGCTCTACCCCGATCAGTGGAACCTCGTCCGCAGGCGACTGGGTTATTTTGCGGGCAAGACCGTGCGCAGGATCCTGCTGCACGCCCAGTCCCCCGGCTGGCTCGACGACGTGCGGCTCGCCGAACGGCCCATCGAGGACAAGGACCCGGTCGACTGGGTCCGCACCACCCGTGGCACGAACTCCAGCAGCGACTTCTCCCGCGGCAACACCTTCCCGGCCACGGCCGTGCCGCACGGGTTCAACTTCTGGACCCCGATCACCAACTCGCGGGTGACCGACTGGATCTACGAGTACCACCGGCACAACACCGCCGAGAACCTGCCGGCGCTGGAAGCGTTCGGGCTCAGCCACCAGCCCAGCCCGTGGATGGGCGACCGGCACACGTTCCACGTCATGCCCGGCATCGGGCCGGTCGAATCGGCGCGTCACAAGCGGCTGCTGACCTTCCGCCACGAGAACGAGACCGACCGGCCACACCACTACGGCGTCCGGTTCGAGAACGGGATCACCACCGACATCGCGCCTGCCGATCACGCCGCGATCTTCCGGTTCACCTTTCCCGAGGACCGGTCCTGGCTGCTGTTCGACAACGTCAAGAACCGCGGCGGCCTGCGCCTCAAAACACACAAGGGCGTGCTGACCGGACACACCTGGGTCCGCAGCAGGCTCTCGACCGGCGCACGCCGGATGTTCATCTACGCCGAGTTCGACAAGCCGGCCAAGCACGGCGGCAAGCTCCGGCGGCCGTTCTGGCGCACCGTCACCGGCTACCTCGAATTCGAGGCGCGCGAGGTCACCATGCGCATCGCCACCTCGCTGATCAGCCTCGACCAGGCCAAACGCAACCTCGAGCTGGAAATCCCGGACGGCACCACCTTCGAGGAAGTGCGCGACAACGCGCGCGCCGCCTGGCAGGACATCCTCGGCCGCATCGAGATCGAAGGCGCCACCGAAGACCAGCTCACCACCTTCTACTCCAACCTCTACCGGCTCTACCTGTACCCGAACTCCGGGCACGAGGACACACCCGACGGCGTCCGGCACGCCAGCCCGGTCATCCGCCGCTGCCGTCCGAGCACCCGCAAGCAGACCGGCGCACAGGTCGTCGACGGCGAGATGTTCGTCAACAACGGCTTCTGGGACACCTACCGCACCACCTGGCCCGCGTACGCGCTGCTCACCCCGAGCCGCTGCGCGCGCATGGCCGACGGCTTCCTCCAGCAATACCGCGAAGGCGGCTGGGTCTCCCGGTGGTCCTCCCCCGGCTACGCCAACCTGATGACCGGCACCAGCTCGGACGTCGCGTTCGCCGACGCCTACCTCAAGGGCGCCAACGGCTTCGACCTCCGCACCGCCTACGAAGCGGCACTCAAGAACGCCACCGTCACCCCCACCGGGGCGGGTGTCGGCCGCAAGGGACTCGCGGAGTCGATCTTCCTCGGCTACACGCCGGCCAGCGTCGGCGAGGGCCTGTCCTGGGCACTCGAAGGCTGCATCAACGACTTCGGCATCGCCAACATGGCCACCGCGCTCGGCGACCGCGACAACGAGGCCTACTTCCGCCGCCGCGCCATGCAGTACGTCAACCACTTCGACCAGCGCGTCGGCTTCTTCCAGGGCCGCAACCGCGACGGCAGCTGGCACCACACGCCCGAGCAGTTCGACCCGGCGGCCTGGGGCGGCGACTACACCGAGACCAACGCCTGGAACACCGCGTTCTCCGTGCCGCACGACGGACACGGGCTCGTCGCGCTGCACGGCGACCTCGAGTCCAAACTGGACAAGTTCTTCGCCACCCCGGAAACCGGCCGCAACCCCGGCGCGTACGGCGGCATCATCCACGAGATGACCGAGGCTCGCGACGTCCGGCTCGGCCAATACGGCCACTCCAACCAGCCCTCGCACCACATCCCGTACATCTACAACTACGCGGGCGCGCCGTCGAAGACCCAGCGCATCGTCCGCGAGGTCCTCACCCGCTGCTACCTCGGCAGCGAGATCGGCCAGGGCTACCCCGGCGACGAGGACAACGGCGAGATGTCCGCCTGGTACGTCTTCAGCGCGCTCGGCTTCTACCCGCTCGCCATGGGCAGCCCGTACTACGCCGTCGGCTCGCCGCTGTTCCCCAAGGTCACCATCCACCTCGAGAACGGCGAAGACCTCGTCATCCGCGCCTCCGGCCACCAGCACCCGTACGTCCAGAACCTGCACGTCAACGGCACACCGCAGACCATGCCGTTCCTCGCGCACGCCGCGCTCGCAAGCGGCGGGACGATCGACTTCACACTCGGCCCGCAGCCGTCACGCTGGGGTTCGGGCAGACCGCGCCCCCGCATGCCCGCTCCGCTGCACGATCTCACCGGGACAGTCCACAGTGCACAAGGCACCAACGTCGAGGCACTGATCGACGACACCACCCGCACAGAGGCCACTTTCCGCTCGACCACCGCGACCATCGACTACACAGTGGACGGTCCTAACAGGCCGGTCGTGCTCTACACGCTCACCTCCGGCGCCCGCGGCGGCGACCCGAAATCCTGGATGCTGGAAGGCTCCGACGACGGTACCGAGTGGACTGTCCTCGACGAACGTTCCGACCAGACGTTCCCATGGCGCCGCCAGACCAGGCCGTTCCTGCTGAGCCGCCCGGCCACCTTCGGCCGCTACCGCCTGCGTGTCACCGGCAGCTCCGCCAGCTGGATCACGCTCGCCCAATGGGAGCTGCTCGCACAGTGAAACTCTGGGACTCCACAAGGGACCGGCTGGTCGCCTCCGACCCCGGCTTCGTCCGGCTGAAACTGGGCCTCTCGGCGGTTCTGGGCATCGTCCTGTCGGTGCTCGCGTTGCTCCCGCTGCACCAGCCGCTCACGGTCATGCTGGTCGGCGCGATCGCCGCGATGATGGCCGCGTTCACCGTCGGCGACGCCACCCCGAAGAAGCAGGCCGTCACCCTGCTGCTCGCGCTGCTCGTCGGCGCCGTCGCGCTGACCGTCGCCAGCCTCGGCACCGCCGCGCCCCCGCTCGACAGCATCCTGTTCGTGCTGCTCATCTTCGTCGCCGTCTACGCCCAGCGCTTCGGCAGCCGCGGCATCGCGCTCGGCTCGGTCGGCTTCTTCCTCTTCTTCTTCGCGATGTTCCTGCAGACGCACCTGCGGCAGGTGCCGTCGCTGCTGCTCGCGCTCACCGTCGGCATCGCGGCCAGCGCACTCGTCCGGTTCGTGCTGCTCCGCCGCCGCCCGGACGCCGAGTTCCTCCGCGTGCGCCGCGCCTTCCGCGCCAGGCTGGGCGCCGTCGTCCGCGCCGCCGAGGCCTACCTCGCGGGCGGCGGCACCGACCGCGCCCGCAAGCAGCTGCGCACCGCCAACTCCCGCCTGCACGAATGCGTGCTGCTGATCGAGGACACCGCCCCGGACGTCATCGGCGAACAAGACGTCGACCTGCTCCGGCGCCGCGCGATCGAGGTCGAACTCGCCGTGCAGTGGCTCGCGATCACCACCCAGCGCACCGTCACCGAGGACCTCGCGCCGTCGACCCGCGACAAGCTCATCGCCAGCCTGCAACGCTTCCACACGCTCATCGAACGAGACCCGCGCGACCTGCCGCTGATCAGCGAGACCGGCGAGTTCAGCAAGATGCTCGTCGAAGGCAGCCGCATCGACGAGCACCCCGAGCCCGGCGACGAACTCCGCCGCGCCATCGCCGAACTCGCACTCGCCGACGTCAAAGCCCAGCGCGTCGCCGAGCACGACAAGTCCACTGAGGACTCCGCTCCGGAAGAGCCGGAGAAGAAGCCGGCGTTCACCTACGACAACCAGACCCGCAGCGCCATCCAGGCGGTCGTCGGCGGCGGGCTCGCGGTCGTCGGCGGCGCGCTCGTCTCCCAGCAGCGCTGGTACTGGGCCGTCCTCACGGTGTTCGTGGTGTTCATCGGCTCCTCGACGGCGGGCGCCACCTTCGTCAAGGGCGCACGCCGTCTCGGCGGCACGCTGATCGGCATCGTCGGCGGCGTCGTGCTCGCGACGCTGGTCACCGGCAGCACCGGCGCGACACTCGCGCTGATCCTCGTGTGCGTGTTCGGCATGGTCTACATGTCACGCGTGTCCCAGGTGATCATGGCGTTCTTCGTGACCGCGATGCTGGGCCTGTTGTACAGCCTCCTCGGCACCTTCAGCCTCGAAGTGCTCTGGATCCGCCTCGCCGAAACCGCCGTCGGCGCGGCCGCGGGCATCCTCGCCGCGGTCGTCATCGTCCCCGTCCGCACCCGCTCGGTGATGCTCGACGACACCGCCGCCGTGCTCGACCAGCTGCGAGACTTCCTCGACCAGGCCGTGAAACTGTTGTCCGGCAGCGAAAACGTCAACATCATCGAGCTGTCCCGCGACCTCGACCGCGCCGTGGACAAGGTCCGCGCGACCATCGAGCCCCTCACCCACCCGATCAACTTCAGCAGCGCCCGCCGCGACTACGGCTGGCACGTACTGACCACACTGGAAACCATCGCCTTCCGCGCCCGCCACGTCGCCGCCAGGTCCCAGCCCGGCCTGCTGGCCGACGAAGACCGCTTCCTGCTGTTCGCGGGCCGCATCGACGGCAACGTGGGCGTCCTGCTCGACGCGGTCCACGAGACAGCGCACGGCAAGCTCATCCTCGACGACGGCACCCCGGTCTCGGACACGATCACCGACCCGCAGGCCCGCTCCGTCCTGTCCAGCCTCGGCCAACTCGACAACGCGCTGATCGCACTCGGC
Organism: Amycolatopsis sp. NPDC059657; assembly: GCF_042734395.1. Classification (NCBI taxonomy): domain Bacteria; kingdom Bacillati; phylum Actinomycetota; class Actinomycetes; order Pseudonocardiales; family Pseudonocardiaceae; genus Amycolatopsis; species Amycolatopsis sp. NPDC059657. The sequence goes on from NZ_JBHWEB010000077.1 coordinate 5,185, forward strand.
CGCGCCTTCGACGTCAAGGCGATCGCCCGCTCAGGGTCGTGAGTGGTATGACCGGTTAGAACCGGCCGGATCACTCACGACCCCTAAGCTCCAGGCTGTTTTTTTACCTGGCTGAGCCGATTTTCGCCTCAGGCCGAGCGGTATAGGACGTTATACACGTCTCTCGACCTGATCGATTAAGCGGAGAGTGACAGGACGCACCCGATCGGCGTGACGCGGGGCGGATAGAGTCGCCTGTACAAGCCATCGTCGTCTGCAGGAGAACGCAATGACCCAAGCCCCTGTCAACGTGACCGTCACCGGTGCGGCCGGCCAGATCGGGTACGCGCTGCTGTTCCGCATCGCGTCCGGTCAGCTGCTCGGTGCCGACACCCCGGTGAAGCTGCGGCTCCTCGAGATCCCGCAGGCGGTCAAGGCGGCCGAGGGCACCGCGATGGAGCTCGACGACGGCGCGTTCCCGCTGCTCGCGGGCATCGACATCTTCGACGACCCGAAGCAGGCCTTCTCCGGCGCCAACGTCGCGCTGCTGGTCGGCGCCCGCCCCCGTGCCAAGGGCATGGAGCGTGGTGACCTGCTCGAGGCCAACGGTGGCATCTTCAAGCCGCAGGGTGAGGCCATCAACGCGGGCGCCGCCTCGGACATCAAGGTCCTGGTCGTCGGCAACCCGGCCAACACCAACGCCCTCATCGCCCAGGCGCACGCCCCCGACGTGCCCGCCGAGCGCTTCACCGCGATGACCCGCCTCGACCACAACCGCGCGCTCGCGCAGCTGTCGAAGAAGCTCGGCGTCCCGATCACCGAGATCAAGAAGCTCGCCATCTGGGGCAACCACTCGGCCACCCAGTACCCGAGCATCGCCCACGCCGAGGTCTCCGGCAAGAACGCCACCGAGGTCGTCAACGACGAGCAGTGGCTCGCCGACACCTTCATCCCGACCGTCGCCAAGCGCGGCGCGGCGATCATCGAGGCCCGCGGCCTCTCCTCGGCCGCTTCGGCCGCCTCCGCCGCCATCGACCACGTCCACACCTGGGTCAACGGCACCCCGGAGGGCGACTGGACCTCGGCAGCGGTCGTCTCCGACGGCTCGTACGGCGTTCCCGAGGGCTTGATCTCCTCGTTCCCGGTCACCGCCGCGAACGGCGAGTACAAGATCGTCCAGGGTCTCGAGATCGACGACTTCTCCCGCGCCCGCATCGACGCCTCGGTTGCCGAGCTCGCCGAAGAGCGCGACGCCGTGCAGAAGCTCGGCCTGATCTAAGGCCGCACCACTCGGGTTCTTCTTGCTTCACACGCGAAGGCCCCCGCCACGGAACTCTGGAGGTTCCCGGCGGGGGCCTTCGTCACGCAAAGGGTCGTGAGTGTTTAGACCGGTTAGAACCGGCCGGAACACTCACGAGCCCAGTCCTCAGGCGCCGGTGAGGCCTCGGCGCTTCAGCAGCGGCTCGATCTCCGGGTCACGGCCGCGGAAGTTCCGGAACGCCACCATCGGGTCGACGCTGCCGCCCCGCCCGAGCAGCTCACGGCGGAAGTGATCGCCGTTGTCCCGCGTCAGGCCGCCGTTCTCCTTGAACCACTCGACGGTGTCCGCGTCGAGTACCTCGCTCCAGATGTAGGAGTAGTACCCGGCCGCGTACCCACCCGAGAAGATGTGCGCGAAGTACGTGCTCCGGTAGCGCGGCGGCACACTCGCCAGCGCGACGCCAGCCTTCTCCAGCGCCGCGGCCTCGAAGCGCTGGACGTCCTCGACGTGGTCGTCGACGCCCAGGCCATGCCAGGCCTGGTCGAGCAGTGACGCCGCGAGGTACTCGGTCGTCGAGAAGCCCTCGCCGTAGAGCTGGGACGTGAGGAGCTTGTCCACCAATTCCTGGGGCAGCGGCTCCCCCGTCTCGTGGTGACGGGCGTAGTTGGCGAGCACCTCCGGCCAGAGCATCCACATCTCGTTGACCTGCGACGGGTATTCGACGAAGTCGCGCGGGACGTTGGTGCCGGAGAAGCTCGGGTAACGCACGTCCGAGACCAGTGCGTGCAGCGCGTGGCCGAACTCGTGGAACGCGGTGTTGACCTCGTCGAAGGTGAGCAGGGTCGGCTCGCCTGCCGGTGGGCGGGCGATGTTGAGGTTGTTGACGACCACGCACTGGGTGCCGAAGAGCTCGCTCTGGTTGACGAAGGTGTTCATCCACGCGCCGCCGCGCTTGGAGTCGCGGGTGTAGTAGTCGCCGAGGAAGAGGCCGAGCCCCGTGCCGTCGGCGTCGAAGACCTCGAAGACGCGGACCTCGGGGTGGTACTTCGGCAGGTCGTGGCGCTCGGAGAAGGACAGGCCGTACAGCTTGCCCGCGGCGTGGAAGATGCCGTCGACGAGCACGCGGTTCAGCTCGAAGTACGGGCGCAGCGCGGCGGCGTCGACGTCGAACCGGTCGCGGCGGACCCGTTCGGCGTAGAACGGCCAATCCCACGGCTCCAAAGAAGCGCCGGGCACGTCTTCGGCGAGGTAGCGCTCCAACTCCTCGGCCTCGACCTTCGCGTTGGCGACCGCCGCGGGCGCGAGCCGCTCCAGCAGCCCCGTCGCCGCTTCGGCCGTCCGGGCGGTCTCGTCGGAGATCACGTACGCCGCGTGATGCGGGTGACCGAGCAGCGCGGCGCGCTCGGCGCGCAATGCCGCCATGCGGGCGAGGGTCGCCTTGTTGTCGTAGGTATTTTCACCGTTACCACGGGCGATGGAAGCGTGGTAGAGGCGCTCGCGCAGTGCGCGATTTTCCAACGAAGCCAATGCGGGCTGGCCGGTCGGGAGAACGAGGTTCAGAACGTACTTACCCGGCAAGTCGCGTGCGATCGCGGCCTCGCGCGCCGCGGCGATCGTGTCCGCGGAAAGGCCCGAAAGTTCTTCGACGTCGTCGACGACGACAGCCAATTCGTTCGTGTCTTTGAGCAGATTCTGCTGGAATTTCGTGCTGAGAGTGGACAATTCACCATTCAGCTCGCGCAACCGTTGCTGATCCCCCGCTGGCAGCCCGGCTCCCGCCCGCTGGAAATCGGTGTGGATCCTTTCCAACAGCCAATCGGACTCGTCATCGAGCGCCAGCTCGGAACGCCGCGAGAAGAGGTCGGACACCCGCGCGTACAAATCCTCATTCAAGTGTATGGCATCGTGGTGCGCCGCCAGCCGCGGCGCGATCTCCGACTGGATCCCCTGGATCACGTCGTTGCTGTCCGAGCCCGCCAGGTTGTAGAAGACGGAGAGCACCCTGGACAGGAGCCTGCCGCAGCGCTCCAGCTCGACGATGGTGTTCTCGAAGGTCGGGGCGTCGGGATTGGCGGCGATCGCCGCGATCTCGGCCGTCTGCTCAGCCAGCCCGGCTTCGAACGCCGGCAGGTAGTGCTCGTCGGCGATCCGATCGAACGGCGGCAGGGCGTACGGGAGCCCGCTCGGCGTCGCGAACGGGTTGTCCTGCGAAATCATCGGATCTCCAGCTCAGGTCGGCTCACGTTTGGTCTCTTGGCGCACCTTAACGTCCGGTCGTCCCACCCACGACGGCATCACTGGAAGCCTTCCGCTTCCGGCCACGCGACGGCTTGGGCTTCGGCGGCACGACACCGGCCAGGTCACCGCCGTTGTCGTTCATCCGGAGCACGAAAGGCCTGGTCTCGGTGTACCGGACGACCGAGATGGACGCGGGGTCGACCACGATCCGCTGGAACGCGTCGAGGTGCTGGCCGAGCGCGTCGGCGAGGATGGCCTTGAGCACGTCACCGTGACTGCACAGCAGCCAGACGGCCTCGTCGCCGTGCTCGGCGGTGATCCGGGCGTCGTGCTCGCGCACGGCCGTCACGGCGCGGGCCTGCATGGCGGCCAGCCCCTCCCCGCCGGGGAACACCGCCGCCGACGGATGCGCCTGCACGACCCGCCACAGCGGCTCGCTGAACAGGGTCTTCAGCTCCCGGCCCGTCCACTCCCCGTAGTCCACTTCGGACAGTCGGGGTTCGACGTGTTTGCCCAGGCCACGCGCGGTCGCCAGCGGGCCGACGGTCTGCTTGCAGCGCAGCATCGGGGACACCACGAGCTCGGCGAGCGGTACCGCCGCGAGCCGCTCGACCAGCCGCTCGGCCTGCTCCTTGCCGGTCTCGTCGAGGTTGACCTTCGGCGAGCGCCCGGCCAGCACACCGGAGCCGTTCGCGGTGGACTTGCCGTGGCGCAGCAGGATGACGGTACTCACCGGCCCCACCTTACGTGTCCATGATCGCTGTGGCGGCGCGAAAAGGTTTGATCACGTAGAGTAAACGGTTTCCCGGTGGAGCGATCACCAACCCGACGCGGCGAAAATGGTTTAGTCCACCTACGCCAAATGGCGGCCTCACACGGCCGCGCCGACCAGCGATAAAGCCCTTCCCCGGCCGTGATCCACTTCGCGCCCAAGAAAGCGCTATCCCACTCAGCGGAAACCATTAGTAAATTGAGAAGTGAGCGATCACTAACCTCGCAGGAAATGAAAACACAAAAGAATGACTACGGAGCGGATCGTTCGGGCCCGCACTACCTGTCGGACCGTCAACGACGCCGAGGTGGCCTGCGGGTAAAAATATCGGTACCCCAAGGAAACCGAGCATCAGATCATCTCTCGGTCTGCGTGTTATAGGCCGATCGGGCGGTCCGCTACTCCATCAGAGAGCAATTCAAGAAATTGTCGGTAACGGTGTAACGCATCTGGCGCCGAGTCCGACCCACTAGTTGCTGTCGCTACTGCTTTGGAACAGCGGGGTAGGCCATCAACCGTCAATCACCATTCTCCGTCAGGCCCATCGACGGGGAACCGGTCCTCCCCTGCCCACATCATCCTACGTCCGAGGGGAAAAAACGGACCATGAGAACGTCGCCCTCCAGTGGCAGAAAGACCGCGACGCTGCTGCTCACACTGCTGCTCACGTCGGCGGGAGCCCTAGTCCCACCAGCGGCGAGCGCGAGTGAGCATCCGCGCCACGGGCTCATCCGCGGTGAGGTGGCCCGCCCGGCGCCCCCACCCGCGGCGCCACTACCGGTCAAGAACGGCCCTGTCGGCGCGGCCACCGCCCGCGCGGCGCAGGTGCTCGCCACCGACCAGGTCGCGCTGCGCCCGCTGGTGATCGCGCTCGACAGCGCGGACTTCGGCCTGCCCACCTGGAAGGCCGTGCTCAACCGCGCTGGCTCGCCCTACGACGTGCTGTACGCGAAGTCGGACCCGCTGACCGCGGCGAACCTCGTCCGCGGTGACGGCGTCGGCAAGTACAACGCCATCCTGCTGACCGACAACGCGCTGCTCTACCAGGACGGCGGCGGCAACTACGTCTCCGGCCTCGACCCCGCCGAGTGGAACACGCTCTGGGACTACGAGCGCACCTACAAGGTGCGTCAGGTCTCGCTGTACACCTCGTGGGGCAGCTTCCCCGAGGACTACTGCCTGCGCCCCGGCATCGAAGGCAGCGTCGGCGCCTCCATCCAGTCCGCGCTGACCACCGACGGCGTCAAGTTCTTCAGCGACCTCAACCCCAGCGGCCAGATCCCGATCTCGTACTCCTACGTCTACCGGTCGAAGCTCCAGGCGGGCTGCAACGCCCAGCCGCTGCTGACCTCCGGCGGCTACGTGCTCGGCGTGACCAGCCCGTCGGCCGACGGCCGCGAGCGCGCCGCGCTGACGTTCTCCTCCAACGAGTACCTGATGCAGACCGACCTGCTCGGCTACGGCCTGCTGCGCTGGGCCACCCGCGGCGTGCTGACCGGCGAGTTCCGGCACTGGCTGACCGCCGACGTCGACGACTGGTTCAACTACAACGACCACCGCTACCCCGACGGCCACGTCGAGACCGACCCCGGCTTCCGGCTCTCCGGTCCCGAGGCGGCCGCCGCGAACGGCCAGCAGATCGCACTGCGCTCGCTGTACCCGCTCGCGGGCAACTTCACGCTGAACCTGCCGTACAACGGTGACGGGATCGCGGCCGGCGCGCTGCCGCTGTGCACCTCGCTGCTCTCCCCCGACCCGCTGACCAGCTTCTCGAAGTGCCTGGCGAACAACTTCCGCTGGATCAACCACACGCTGACCCACCCCGACCTCAACACCACGACCTACGCGGTGAACAAGGCCGAGATCGCCGACAACCTCACCGTCGGCCGCCAGAACGGGTTCACCGTGCCGACCGAGGTGCTCAAGACCCCGGCGTACTCCGGCCTCGGCGTCTACAACCCCGACCCGAACGCGCCGGACACCGACCCGCCGACCGACTTCGGGCTGGCCGCGTCCAACCGCGCCATGCTGACCGCCGCCAAGGACCTCGGCGTGAAGTACCTGCACGGCAACATGTCCTTCGCCAGCCACCGGCCGAGCTGCTTCAACTGCGGGATCAGCCACCCGCTCGAGCCCAGCCTGATGATCGTGCCCGACTGGCCGACGAACATCGGCTACCAGGCGACCACGGCCGACGAGGAGACCTCGCTCTACAACAGCCTCTACGGCCCGAACGGGCGGTTCCCCTACTACGACCACAACCTCAACTACACCGAGGTGATCGGGTACGAGTCGGACGTGACGCTGCAGCACGTGATGAGCGGCTCGGCGTACACGCACACCCTGCACGAAGGGAACCTGCACCAGTACAACTCCAGCCAGAGCCTCACCTTCGACCTGCTGCGGGCGACCGTCCAGAAGTACAGCTCGCACTACCAGGTCCCGCTGAAGAACCCGGACTGGCCCGCGCTGGCCGCCTACGTCAAGGCCCGCACCGCGCACGTCGCCGAGTTCGCGGCCGGTCAGGACCCGGTGTGGAACAAGACCACCAACACGGTCAGCTACACCCCGACGAAGACCGGCTCGGTGTTCCTCACCGGCGTCACCGGCGCGGCCGCCTCCAGTGAGCGCTACGGCGCGGAGAACATCGCGCAGTTCAACACGGTCGCGGGCACGCGATTCACGACGACTGCGACGCCGCGCCCGTGAAGATGGCACGCAGGCTTCAAGGTCCGGCGCTGGTCGTCGCCGCGCTCACCCTCGTCGGGGTGACGCTGGCGAGCCCGAACAGCGCCGGGCCGGGCACGGGCGGTGAACCTGTGGCGGCACCCGTGCCGCCACAGGCGCTCGCCGCCCGCAAGAGCCGGGTCCCGGTGCGGGTGTCCGCGCCGGGCGGCACCGGTGACCGGATCGCGTTGCGCCAGCTGGTGATCGCCACCGGCGAGGACGACTTCGGCCTCGCCACGTGGAAGTCCGTGCTGGACTCGCTCGGCTCGCCGTACGACGTCGTGCTCGGCGACCGCGAGCGGCTCGACCCGGCGAAGCTGACCGGATCCGATGGCGTCGGCCGGTACAACGCGATCCTGCTGACTGACAACGCGCTGCTCAAGGCGCGTGGCGGCGGGAAGTACACCTCGGTGTTCGACGACGCGCAGTGGCAGATCCTCGCCGACTACGAGCGTCGGCACCGGGTGCGCCAGGTCGCGCTCAACGCCTCCCCCGTCGCCGGTCCCGACGAATACTGCCTGCGTGCCAAGGGTGAGACCGACATCGGCAAGAACCCGGCCCAGCTCACGATCACGCCATCCGGCGCGAAGCTGCTGGACTATCTCGCGCCCGATGCCCGTATCCCGCTCACCCAGTCCTACCTGTACAAGACCGAGCTGAAGCCAGGCTGCTCCGCCGAGCCGCTGCTGTCCTTTGAGGACTCCGTGGCCGCTGTGCTCGCCCGCTCGGCCGACGGCCGCGAACGCGCGGCGCTGACCTTCTCGACCGGACCGGACGCGCTGTCGACGGTGTTGCTCGGCTACGGGCTGGTCCGGTGGGCGACGCACGGCGTGATGATCGGTGAGCAGCGGCATTGGTTCACCGTGGACGTCGACGACTGGTTCAACGTCACGATGCGCCTGCAGCCGGACGGCACGCGCGCGGTGTTCCGGCTCGACGGGCCGGAAGCCGCCACGATCAGCGCCCAGCAGAAAGAGCTGCGCGGCAAGTACCCGCTGGCGGACGGGTTCACGCTGAACCTGCCGTACAACGCGGGCCGGTTCCAGAACTGGGTGCCCGCCGAGTGCTCCGCCAACGGTGACGAGGACTCGCTGAGCCGCTATTCGCGGTGCCTGGCGGGCGAGTTCCGCTGGATCAACCACACGCTCACCCACCCCGAGATGAACGACACCTCCTACGACGTGAGCCGCAAGGAGATCGCCGACAACCTGCGGCTCGGCGCCGCGGGCGGGCTGGCCGTGCCCGGCGAGATCCTCAAGACGCCGGAGTATTCCGGACTCGGCGTGTACAACCCCGACCGGCGGTCCACCGAGCCGCCGACCGACTTCGGGCTGGCCGAGTCGAACCAGGCGATGCTCGACGCCGCGCGCGATCTCGGCGTGAAGTTCCTGCAGGGCAACATGTCCTTCACCGGGCACCGGCCGAGCTGTTTCAACTGCGGCATCCACCACCCGTTGCGGCCGGAGCTGCTGGTGGTCCCCGACTGGCCGACGAACATCGCCTTCGAGGCGACGACACCGGCCGAACAGTCGACTTTGTACAACGCCGAGTACAAGCAGGGCCTGGACTACAACGCGGTCATCAACGCCGAAGCCGACGTCTCACTGCGACACCTGATGAACGGCTCGGCGTACGCGCACACCCTGCACCAAGGGAACCTGCACGTCTACGAACCCGGTCGCAGCGTGGCGTTCGACTGGATCACGGCCACTGTGGACAAGTACGCGAAGCTCTACCGGGTCCCGCTCAAAGCACCGGACTGGACCACACTCGCGCACTACACGCGCGACCGGACAGCGCATTTCACCGAACTCGCCGCCCGCCACGACGCGATCTGGGACCGGACGTCCAACACCGTCAGCTACACCCCGGACGGCACCTCGGCGTTGTTCGTCACCGGCCTCGAAACCCGCGAAGCCACCGACGCCGACCAGAACGGACCGGACGAAGGCGAGCTCTACGGATCCGACTCGGTGTCCAGGTTGGACCTGACCGCAGGCAACACCGTCGTAGTGAAGGCGAGCCCCCGGACATGACCGAGCTGGTGGAACTCGAGCCCGGCCGCAAGACGGTCGCCAGGCCGCTGCGGATCGCGCTCGTCTCCGAGGGCGCCTACCCGTTTCAGCCCGGTGGCGTGAGCCTCTGGTGCGATCAGCTGGTCAGGGGCATGCCGGAGCACTCCTTCACCGCGGTCGCGCTGACCGTCGACGGCTCGGAGAAGCCGACGTGGGACGCGCCGGGCAACCTCGACGAGATCGTCAACCTGCCCTTGTGGGGACGGCGGCGCCGCCCGTTCCGCCGCAGGCCCGCCGAGTTCGCCGAGGTGCACGAGGCGTTCCTGCGCTCGTTCATCCCGCATTCCTCGTCGAGCGCCGACCAGCTGCTTTTCGCGCTGCGGCGGCTTTTCGAGCTCGCGCAGACGTCCAATGTGGCCGCCGCGCTGCTCTCCAACGAGTCGGTCGACCGGCTGAGCGAGATCTACCGTGAGGCATTCGGCGAGCGGCTTCCCCTGCGCGAAGCCACCACGGCGACGCGGCTGTTCGAGCACATGCTCCGCCCGCTCAGCTCGCCGCCGATCGTGACCGATGTCGTCCATCTCGCGATGAACGGGCTCAGCGCGCTGGTCGGGATGACCGCGAAATGGGCGTACCGCACGCCGATTCTGATGTCCGAGCATGGCGTCTACCTGCGCGAACGCTATCTCGGCATGGCCAAGGACGACACACCGCCCCGGCTCAAGACCATGCTGCTCGCGTTCCATCGCGCGCTGGCCGAGGCGGCATACCTCAGCTGTGACGCGCTGGCGCCGCATTCGAGCTACAACCGGCGCTGGCAGCTGCGCGGCGGCGCCGACGAGTCGCGCATCCACACGATGTACAACGGGATCGACCCCGCCGATTTCCCCGAGGCGGAGACCGAACCCGACGAGCCGACCATCGTGTTCGTCGGGCGGATCGACCCGCTCAAGGACCTGCACACGCTGATCAGGGCGTTCGACATCGTGCGCGACGAGCTGCCGAACGCCCGGCTGCGGATGTTCGGGCCGGTCACCGAGATCAACCGCGAATACCACGCGGGCTGCCAGAAACTGGTCGACGAACTCGGGCTGACCGGCGCAGCGGTGTTCGAAGGACGCGTGCCCAACCAGGCCGACGCCTACCAGGCCGGGCACATCGTCGCGCTGACCAGCATTTCCGAGGGATTCCCGTTCACCGTCGTCGAATCGATGTCGACCGGCCGCGCGCAGGTGTGCACGAACGTCGGCGGGGTGTCCGAGGCCGTGGGGGACGCCGGCTTCGTGGTCGCGCCGCGAGACCACGAAGCCGTCGCCCGCGCCTGCCTCAAGCTGCTGACCGACGACGACCTGCGGCGCGGCCTCGGCCGGGTCGCCAGGCAGCGGGTGCTGGAGAACTTCACGTTGCAACGCTGGAACGACCGCTACCGCGCGATGTACCGCGACCTCACCGGAGGTCACGAGTGAGCTTGGACGAACTGACCGCGCGGGTGGCGGGGATCCTGCCGCAGCCGGTCGACGAACTGCAGGTCGCCGCGCTGCTGGAGAGCCAGGGCCTGACCGATCAGGGCGCCGTCGACGACTACGGGATGGCGGACGTGTTCGCCGTCGCCGTGCTCGTCTTCGCACGGCTGCGGGAACGGCCAGCGCCCGCTCCGGCGCCGGAAGAGCCGCCGGAGACGCGCAACTGGACCGAGATCGTGCGCGGCCCGCTGTACGCGTTGCCCGCCATGGTCTATCCGGCGGTTTCGATGGCCATGGACGAGACGCGGATCGTGCCCGCGATGGTGTTCACCACCGCGCTGGGCTGGATCTGGGGCGCGGGCACGAGCTGGGTGGCGTACCGGCTGCTCGGCCAGGGCTTGGAGAAGGCGGCCGGGAAGGCACAGCGGGTGCTCGGCGGGGTCGGGCTGGTGCTCGTACTGATCGGTTCGGTGCTGCTCACGCCCGGTCCGCTGGTCTTGTTCGCGGTGACACAGATGGTCTTCCAGCTCGCGGTCGGCGTGCTGGTGTTCTATCGCGACGAGAACCGGCTGGCGATCGCGATGACACCGGCGTGCGTCGCCGGGCTCGCGCATCTGATGTCCGGGTATGACGACGGCCTGACCATCCCGACGCTGGTCTGCGCGGTGGTTTCCGTGCTGCTGGCGGGTTTCGCGGCGCTGCGTGCCACGTTCACCGGCACCGGCACACTGCGGATGCCTCGGTGGCGGCCGCTCGCGATCGGCGCGGCGCCGAGCATGGTCTACGCCGCGCTCTGCGCCGGGCTGCTGCTGTACACCGACACCCGGTACGTCGTCGCGAGGATCGATCTCGCGGTGGGTGTCGCGCCGCTCGTGCTCGGTATGGGCGCCGTCGAGTGGCGCGCCCACCGGTTCTTCGAGCAGGCTGGTGAGCTCATCCGGGGCACCATCCTGCCGGCGCAGTTCAGCCGCGAGGTCTGGCGGGTACTGCTGCGCGAACTCGGCGCGTGCCTGATCCTGCTCGCGTTGTGCGGGCTGCCGGTGCTGGCGCTGCTGGCGTATCACGGCGTGCTCTCGCGCAGCGGGGCGCTGCTGATCGACGGGCATCTGATGCTCGGTGGCGCGTTCTTCCTGGGTTTCGTGCTCGCTCGCGTGTCGATTCCCGCGCTGCTCGCGGTCTGGAGCGGCGTTTTGTTCGTCTACATAGGACTCGCTGAGGTCCTGAACGGCGGCCATGTGCCGCTGCTGCTGGTGAGTGCCACCGGGTTGGTGGCACTGATGCTCATGGCGCTCCGGACGAGCGTCGGGCAAGTACGTCATTACGGCTGACTAAGGAGGCACCATCAGATGCACGCGGTGATACTCGCCGGTGGCCGAGGAGTGCGCTTGCGGCCCTACACCACGGCACTGCCCAAACCGCTCGTCCCGATCGGTGAGGAATACGCGATCCTCGACATCATCCTGCAGCAACTGCGCGCGCACGGGTTCGACCAGGCGACGCTCGCGATCGGGCATCTGGGTTCGCTGATCCAGGCGTTCGTGGGCGACGGTTCGAAGTGGGGCATCAGGGTGGACTACGCGGAGGAGGAGACACCGCTGTCCACCATCGGGCCGATCCTGAACTTCCTCGACCGGCTGCCGGAGGACTTCCTCGTGATGAACGGGGACGTGCTCACCGACCTTGACTACCTCGCGCTGCTCGAACACCACCGGGAAGCCAAGGCGCCGCTGACCGTCGCCACCTACCAAAGACAGGTGAAGATCGACTTCGGGACGCTGGAGACCTCGGACGGCCGGATCACCAGTTTCGTCGAAAAGCCGACGCTGGCGTACGGCGTGAGCATGGGCGTCTACGCGATGTCCCGCAAGACACTCGCGCCCTATCCGCGCAATGTCCCCTTCGGACTCGACGACCTCGTGCTCGATCTGCTCGCGCGCGGTGACCTGCCGTGCTCCTACGACTTCGGCGGCTACTGGCTCGACATCGGCCGTCCCGACGACTACGACGAGGCCAACGCCAGCTTCGAGAAGCTGCGCTCGGTGCTGCTGCCCTCCGGAGAGGCCAAGTGAAACGTATTCTGCTGTTCGGCGCGTCCGGGTTCCTCGGGCGCGCGGTGGTGGCCGCGTTCTCCGGAAGCGCGGACGTGGTGTGCGCGAGCCGCGGTGCCCGCGACGAACCCGGCTGGATCCGGCACGACCTGGAGCAGGATTCCGCCGCTCAGCTCGCGTCGGTCGTCCGGCAGGTTCACCCGGACGCGGTGGTCAACTGCACCGGAAGGCTCGACGGGACGACCGCCGAACTCGTGTCGGCGAACGTGCTCGCGACCGCGCGGCTGCTCGACGCGGTGTCCACTTCGGACGCCCGGCTGGTCACGCTCGGGTCGGCGGGCGAGTACGGCGCGGTGCCGGTCGGTCACCCGGTCGCGGAGGACGCGCCGACCGAGCCGGTCGCGGCGTACGGGGTGACGAAGCTCGCCGCGACCCGGCTCGTGCAGTCCGCTGTGGACGGTGGGGTCGACGCGGTGTCGTTGCGGGTGTTCAACCCGATCGGCGCCGGGATGCCGTCGGGGACGGTGCTCGGGCGGGCGGCGTCCCGTATCCGTGAGGCGCGGAACTCCGGGCAGGACTTCATCGAACTCGGCCCGCTCGACGCTTACCGCGACTTCGTCGATGTGCGGGACGTGGCTTCGGCGATCGCGGCTGCGGCATTGGCTACCGAGGTGAAGGAGCCTGTGCTCAACGTGGGCAGTGGGTCCGCTGTCCGTACCCGCGACGCGGTCGCGCTGCTCGCGGAGATCGCGGGCTTCTCCGGGTCGGTCCGTGAGGTGGGCGCCGCGCAGGCCAGGTCCGGCGCGGTGAACTGGATCGCCGCGGACGTGTCACGGGCCAAGCTGGCCTTGGGCTGGTCGCCGCGATATTCACTGGCCGATTCGATTCGCTTGATCTGGCACGAGGGGTGATCAAGCTTTTCGCGGCGCTTCTGGTCACGCTGATCGCGATGTCGGCGTGTTCGTCCGACTCGCCGGAAGAGAAACCGGTCTCGAACGGCGGCGCGTTCGTTTATCAGCTACAAGGCTATGCGAACGGGCGGCTCGACGAGATCGCGGCCGCTCCGTTCCGGATGGCCGTGATCGATTTGGCAAGAGACGCGTCGCACGCTTATTTCACCGCGAGTGAGATCGGCGCGGTCAAGGCTTCGGGAAAGAAGGTGCTGGCCTATTTCGAGATCGGCGCGATCGAGAACTTCCGGCCCGAATACGCGGCGGTGAAGGACAGTTCGCTCATGCTCAACGAGTGGCCGAGCTGGCCGGGTGAGTTCTTCGTGCGCTACTGGGAGCAGCAATGGTGGGACATCGCGGTCCGGCCGCGGCTCGACCGTGCGCTCGAGGCCGGTTTCGACGGCGTCTACCTCGACACTCCCCTTGCCTACGAGGAGATCGAGCTCAACCGGGTGCCGACACTGACCCGCGAGGAACTCGGCGCCAGAATGGCCTCGCTGATCGTGCGGATCAGTGGCTACGCCAAGCGGGTGAAATCCGGCTTTTCGATCTTCCCGCAGAACAATCCCGAGCTACAAAAATACCCGGGCTTCGTCGACGCGATCGACGGAATCGGCATGGAGGAACTCGTCTTCCAGGCCACTGACCAGCCGTGTACCGCGGATTACTGCGCCGAGAACCTCCAGGGGGCCAGAGAATTACGTAAAGCAGGCAAGACCGTGCTGGCGATCGACTACGCGAATCAGCCAGTGAATATCGCTAACGCATGCCGTCGCTATCGCGACGAAGGTTTCGAAGGGTATGTCACCGTGCGCGCTCTGGATCGAATCAGCGCGCCCTGCCCACCAAATCCGCGCTAAGAGGAGCAGAAAGTGGTAGAGGCGTCACCGGAATTGCGGAAGATCGGCATCATCGGAATGGGCTACGTCGGCCTCACGCTGGCCGCGGCGATGGCCAAGCGCGGGTACGAGGTGCACGGCGTGGACACCCAGCCCGACGTGGTCGACTCGCTCAACCGCGGCAAGCCGCACATCTTCGAGCCAGGCGTCGAGGAGGCCTTCGCCACGCTGATCGGCGAGCGGATCTTCGTCGGCTCGGAACTGCCGGAGAGCGGCGTCGACGCGGCCGTGATCTCCGTGTCCACCCCGGTCAACCTGGACACCCACGAGCCCTACCTCGGCAATCTCGCCGCGGCGGCCGAGCACGTCGCGAAGCGCTGCTCCCCCGAGACGCTCGTGGTCGTGCGCAGCACCGTCCCCGTCGGCGCGAGCCGCAAGGTCGTGCTGCCCGCGCTGGTCGACGCCTGGGGTTCGGCACGGCTGGTCATGGCGCCCGAGCGCACGATCCAGGGCCAGGCGCTGCGTGAGCTCGTCGAACTGCCGCAGGTCGTCGGCGGGCTCGACGAGGAGAGCCTCCAGCTGGGCTTGGCACTGTTCGGCGGCCTGTCCGCACAGCTGGTGCCGGTGTCCAATTTGGAGACCGCGGAGCTCGTGAAGCTCACCAACAACTGTCACACCGACGTCATCTACTCGTTCGGCAACGAGGTCGCCAGGCTCACCCAGCGCCTCGGCCTCGACCCGCTGGAAGTCATCCGCGCGACCAACCTGGACTACCCGAGGCCCGACATCGCCAAGCCCGGCTACGTCGGCGGCGGCTGCCTGTCCAAGGACCCGTACATCATGGTCGCCGCGGGCTCGTCCGTCGGCTACACGCCGTCGCTGATCAGCGCGGCACGCACGGTCAACGAGCAGACCCCGGTCCACGTGGCCGAGCGCATGGTCGAGCTGATGGGCAGCGGCAAGACGCTCACGGTCCTCGGCTGGGCGTACAAGGGCTGGCCTCCCACCGACGACATGCGCGGCACTCCGATCGCGTCGATGATGCCGGTCTTCACCGAAGCGGGCATCACGGTACTCGGCCACGACCCGCTGGTCGGCCCGGCGGTGATCACCCATCACGGCGGCGCGCCGGTCGACCTCGCCGATGGCTTCGCCCGCGCGGACGCGGTGTTGATCATCACCGATCACCCCGAATACCGGAAGCTCGACGTCGACGGCCTGCTGGCGGGTTCGGACGTCAAGCTGCTCTTCGACTCCTGGCGCATCCTCGACGAGAAGAGCGTGACAGCCCACGGAGTCCGCTACGCCGGACTCGGCTACGAACCGACCGGAGCGGCCCGATGAAGACACTGATCCTCGGCGGCGCCGGCTTCATCGGCCTGCACCTGACCCGCCGCCTGCTCGCCGCCGGGCAGGAAGTGACCATTGTGGACGACTTCTCCCGCGGCAAGCGCGACCCGGAACTCGACGCGCTGAACGTCCCGGTGATTTCGGCCGACCTGACCGAGCCGTTGACGCTCCCGGCCGAATGGGACCACGTCTACATGCTCGCCGCGGTCGTCGGCGTCCGCAACGTCGAGCGCGACCCGGCCCGCGTGGTCCGCATCAACACACTGGCACTCATGAACACCCTCGACTGGATCCAGCCGGGCGTGAAGCTCTTCTTCGCGTCCACCAGCGAGGCGTACGCCGGCGGCGTGACGGCCGGCGTGGTCCCGGTGCCGACCGCGGAGGGTGTCCCCCTGCTGATCGAGGACATCACCTCGCCCCGTTTCGCTTACGCCGTCAGCAAAATGCTCGGCGAAGCGGCGGTCGTCCACACGGCCCGCGCCAAGAAGGTCCCCTACGTCATCGGCCGCTTCCACAACGTCTACGGCCCACGCATGGGCGCCGACCACGTGGTCCCCGAGCTGGCGTTGCGCGCGATGGCCAAGGAGGAGCCGTTCCGCGCGTTCGGCCAGGACCAGGCTCGCGCCTTCTGCTACGTCGACGACGCGACGGAGGCCATGCTCCAGCTGATGACCACGGACGCGGCGGTCAACGAGATCGTCCACATCGGCAACGACGAGGAGACCAACATCGGCGACCTCACGGCGCTGGTGTTGAAGATGGCGGGCCACGACCCGGAACTCGACCGCGTCCCTGCCCCGCCGGGCTCAGTCGCCCGCCGCTGCCCGGACATCTCGAAACTCCGCGCCCTGACAGGCTTCGAACCCACGGTCTCCCTGGCCGACGGGGTCCGCCGCACCTTCGACTGGTACGCCGCCAACTGGAAGTGACCCCACCCCCTGCTTTGCCCGGCCCACACGACGTGAACGCCACTTTCGCAACGTTGAGCGTTGTGGAAGTGGCGTTCACGCGGACCGATCAGGGGGCCGGCCGGAGGTGGGCTCCCCCAGTACTCGGCGGGGTGGAGGTTCGTGGCGCGCATTGCCGAGTGCTGAACCTCTGCGCTTTCAAGCCGAGCGGTATAGGGCGTTATACATCGCGAGAGTGCTAGAGCGCGGGGCCCGCGTTGGGGGCGAGTGCACCTGTCAGGATCAGTACGAACAGGAGGATGCCCAGCGCGATCCGGTAGATCACGAACGGCAGGTAGCTCTTGGTCTTGATGAACGCCATCAGCCACGCGATGACCACGTAGCCGACGCCGAACGCGACCAGCGTGGCCAGGATCGTCGGCCCCCACTGCGCGGGCACGCCGTCCTTGCCGATGTCGGTCAGCTTGTACAGCCCGGACCCGAACACCGCGGGCACCGCGAGCAGGAACGCGTACTCGGTCGCCTCGGCGCGCGTGTAGCCGAGGAACAGGCCGGCACTGACCGTGCCACCCGACCGCGAAACGCCAGGGACGATCGCCAATGCCTGCGCGAAGCCGAAACCGAGGCCGTGCGGGACCGTCAGATGGTCGAGTTCGCGGTACTTCTTGCCGACGCGGTCGGCGATCATCAGGATGACGCCGAACACGATCAGCATGGTCGCGGTGATGCGCAGGTCGCGGAACGCGTGATCGATGTTGTCCTGGAACAGCAGGCCCAGGAACACGATCGGCAGCGAGCCGACGATGATCAGCCAGCCGAGCCTGGCGTCGGGATGGCCGCGCCAGTCCTTTTTGTACAGCGAGAAGAACCAGGCCTGGATGACACGGCCGATCTTCTTCGCGAAGTACAGGATGACCGCAAGCTCCGTGCCGATCTGGGTCACCGCCGTGAACGCGGCGCCGGGGTCGTCCCAGCCCGCCAAGGCCGCCGTGATGCGCAGGTGCGCGCTCGACGAGATCGGCAGGAACTCCGTCAGGCCCTGCACCAGGCCGAGCACGAGTGCTTCGAACCAGCCCATGTCAGGCCACCCCCGCCAGTTCCAGCGCCTCGACGGCGGTGCGCAGCGCGGACGCCTGGTCCGCGACGCTCGGCGCGATCGTCAGTGTGGTCACCCCGGCTTCGGCGAAGGCCTGCATGCGTTCGGCGATCCTTTCCTTCGGGCCGAGCAGCGCTGTCGCGTCGAGGAACTCGAGCGGCACCGCGGCCTGTGCGCCCGCGTAGTCCTTGGCCAGATACTTTTCCTGGACCTCCGCCGCTTCGGCTTCGAAGCCCATGCGGCAGGCCAGCTGGTTGTAGAAGTTCTTGTCGCGGCTGCCCATCCCGCCGATGTACAGCGCCGCGTAGCCGCGCACGTTGTCCGCACACGCCTTCCAGTCGTCGCCAGGCACGAGCGGGACGGTCGGCGCGATGTCGAAGCCGTCGAGCGAACGGCCCGCCCGCTCGGCGCCTGCCCGCAGCGGCTTGATCAGCCCGCCCGCGTGCTCGGGCGAGTAGAACACCGGCAGCCAGCCGTCGGCGATCTCACCGGTCAGCTCGAGGTTGCGGGGACCGATCGCGGCGAGGTAGACGGGGATGTGCTCGCGTACCGGGTGGACGGTCAGCGTGAGCGCTTTGCCTGGCCCATCAGGTAAAGGCAGTGTGAAGTGGTCGCCGTCGTAACGGACACGCTCGCGCCGCAACGCCATCCGCACCACGTCGACGTACTCGCGGGTGCGGCCCAGCGGCGACGCGAACCGGACGCCGTGCCAGCCTTCGGACACCTGCGGGCCGGACACGCCGAGCCCGAGCCGGAACCGGCCAGCCGAAAGCGTGTCGAGTGTGGCCGCGGTCATCGCGGTCATCGCCGGGGTCCTGGCGGGAATCTGCAGTACAGCGCTGCCGACGTCGATGCGTTCGGTCTGCGCCGCGATCCAGGCGAGCACCGTCGGCGCGTCCGATCCGTACGCTTCGGCGACCCAGACCACCGAGTAGCCCAGCTTGTCGGCGTCCTTCGCGAGCGCCAGGTTCGACGCGTCGTTGCCCGCGCCCCAGTAACCGAGATTCAGTCCGATCCGCACGATCGCAGACACTAACGGGGCCGGTATGCCCGACACAGACGTGCCTTGGTCAAGGCGACGCGGGCGCGGCGACTAGGCTCGGCGGTCGTGGAAAAGCGACAGCTCGGCCGCTCGGGACTCCGTGTCTCGCGCATGGGCCTCGGCACGATGACCTGGGGCGGCGAAACCGACGCCGAAGAGGCGGCCAGCCAGCTGGTCGCGTTCGTCGACGCGGGCGGCACGCTCGTGGACACCGCCGACATCTACCACGAGGGCGAGGGCGAGCGGATGCTCGGCTCGCTGCTCGCGGACCTCGTGCCCCGTGACGACATCGTGCTCGCCACCAAGGCGGTCGCCAGGCGCGGCGACGGGCCGTTCGACGGCGGCGCCTCGCGTGGCGCGCTGCTGTCCGCTTTGGACGGATCGCTGAAGCGGCTCGGCGTCGACCACATCGACCTGTGGCAGCTGCACGCCTGGGATCCCGCCGTGCCGGTGCAGGAAACACTGTCCGCTGTGGACTACGCGATCACGAGCGGCAAGGTCCGCTACGCCGGCGTGTCCAACTACGCGGGCTGGCAGCTGGCCACCGTCGCCGCGAGCGGGTCGATCGTCTCCACCCAGGCCGAGTACTCATTGGTCGAGCGCGGCATCGAGCGTGAGGTCGTGCCTGCCGCCGCGCACCACGGCGTCGGCCTGCTGCCCTGGGCGCCGCTCGGCCGCGGCGTACTCACCGGCAAGTACCGCACCGGCACGCCGGCCGACTCGCGTGGCGCGTCCGCGACGTTCGCCGGATACGTCGAGCAGCACCGCACCGAGCGCGCGGCCCGCATCGTCCAGGCCGTCGTCACCGCCGCGGACGGGCTGGGGACGTCGCCGCTGGCCGTCGCACTGGCCTGGGTCCGTGACCAGCCGGGTGTCGTCGCCCCGATCGTCGGCTCGCGCGACACCGGGCAGCTGACGGGCTCGCTGGCCGCCGAAGAGATCACCCTGCCGCCTGCCATCAAGTCCGCGCTGGACGACGTTAGTGCCATTGAATTCGGGTATCCGGAGCGTTGGCCTAGGTGACCGTTTGGTGACGCAGGGGTGACGGGACGGGTGAGTTAGAGGATGCTGGGAATGACTCTGCGTAGAGAATCGCCGGGAGGCTTGGTGCGTCTGCAGCTGGTGGTGATCGGCCTGGCTGGCGCGCTCGTGCTCACTGGCTGTTCCGGTGACGGCAAACCGAGCGACGACCTGCAGATCGTCGCGAACCCGGTGGCCGCGACCGCGCCGGTCTCCCCCGCCACCGCGGCCAAGCCCGCCGGCCGGGTGCTCCCGGCGACCGGTGTGACCGCCACGGCGATGGACGCGTCAACACGCACGCTGGTCGTCGCGCTCGCCGAGCCGCCCTCGCTGCGGCTGGTCAACCTCGACACGCCCGACGCCGCGCCTCGTGACGTGCCGCTCGCCGGTCCCGCCGAGCGCCTGACCATCACGGGCGGCCACGCGCTGGCCAGCATCCCGTCGAAGTCCCAGCTCGCGCGTGTCGAACTCCCCGGCGGGGTGCTCGCCTCGGTCGACGTCGCCGGTCAGCCCGCCGCCGGCCGCGAGGCAGGGAACCAGCTGCTGGTGGCCGTCCGTGACCGCAAGGCGCTCGACGTCTTCGACGGCGGCAAGCTCACCAAGAGCATCAGCGGCAAGATCTACAGCGCCGACGACGTGATCACCACCAGCGCGAACTCGACCGTCGTGCTCGACCGGCTGCGCACGGCCGTGTTCGCGGTCGACGTCGCGGCGGGCACCGTCGGCGAGGGCCTGCGCGCCGGCGACGGCGCCACCAACGCCACCGCCGACGGCTTCGGCCGCGTGCTGGTCACCGACACCCGTGACAGCGCGCTGATCGCGTTCTCCACGAACCCGCTGCTGATGCGCCAGCGCTACCCGGTGCCCGGCGGGATCTACGGCATCACCTACGACACCAAGCGCAACCTCGCCTGGGTCACTCTCACGGAGCGGAACGAGGTCGTCGGTTTCGACGTCCGTGGCGGTGAACCGACCGAAAAGTACCGTTTCGCGACGGTCCGTCAGCCGAATTCGGTTACCGTCGACGAACAGACCGGCCAGGTCGCCGTCGGCTCGGCGACCGGGGAAGGGATCCAGGTGATCGCGCCATGAGTGTCGTAGACGAGGCGGTGGTCGAAGGGGATTGGGAGTATCGCCGGCTGCAGCTGCCACCCGGGATTTCCCGCCGGGCGGCAGCGATCCAGCTGGCGATCCACGCCGAGTTCGCGGGCTGGGAGCTCTCGACCGTCCGGCTTTACTCCGACGGCACGCGGCGCGTGCTGCTCCGCCGCAAGCACCGGCCCGGCCTCCTACCCGGCCTGATCACCTGAGTCGTGAGTGATTTGGCCGGTTAGAACCGGCCGTACCACTCACGACGCCTGGAAGAAGCGGTCCAGCACTCGCACGCCGAACTTCAGCGCGTCCACCGGCACCCGCTCGTCCACGCCGTGGAACAGCGCGGAGAAGTCCAGGTCGGCGGGCAGTTGCAGGGGCGCGAAGCCGAAATTGCGGATCCCGAGCGTCTGGAACGCCTTCGCGTCGGTGCCGCCGGAGAGCATGTATGGCAGCGTGCGCGCCCCGGGGTCCTCCGCGAGCACGGCCGCGGTCATCGCGTCCACGAGCGCACCGTCGAAGGTCGTCTCGACCGGCGGCAGCTCCATCCATTCCTTCTCGATGTCCGGGCCGAGGATCTCGTCGAGTTCCTTGTTGAACGCGTCGAGCCTGCCCGGCAGGATCCGGCAGTCCACCGCGGCCTCGGCGAACGACGGGATGACGTTCGACTTGTAGCCCGCGGTCAGCATGGTCGGGTTCGCGGTGTCGCGCAGTGTCGCGCCGATCATCCGCGAGATGTTGCCGAGTTTCGCGACGGCGCCGTCGATGTCGTCCTCGGGGAAGTCCCAGCCGGTGATCTCGGTGACGCCCGCCAGGAACTCCTTGACGGAATCGGTCAGCACCAACGGGAACCGGTGGTTGCCGAGCCGCGCGACGGCCTCGGAGAGCTTGGTGACGGCGTTGTCGCGGTGGATCATCGAGCCGTGCCCCGCGGTGCCGCGCACGCGCAGTTTCATCCAGCGGATGCCCTTTTCGGCGGTCTCGATCAGGTAGGCGCGGACGTTGTCCTTCAGCGTGATCGAGAAGCCGCCGACCTCGCTGATCGCCTCGGTGACGCCCTCGAACAGCTCCGGCCGGTTCTCGACCAGCCACTGCGCGCCGTACTGGCCGCCTGCCTCCTCGTCGGCCAGGAACGCGAACACGAGGTCACGCGGCGGCACGATGCCGTGCCGCTTGTAGTGCCGCGCGAGCGCGAGCGTCATGCCGACCATGTCCTTCATGTCGACCGCGCCGCGTCCCCAGACGTAGCCGTCCTGGATCGCGCCGGAGAACGGGTGCACCGACCATTCCGAGGCGTCGGCAGGCACGACGTCGAGGTGCCCGTGGATGAGCAGCGCGCCGCGGCTCGGATCGGCGCCCGCGAGCCGCGCGACCACGTTGTGCCGGTTCTTGCCGCCGGACTCGACGTAGGTGATCTCGTACCCGACCTCGGTGAGCTTCTCCGCGACGTATTCGGCGGCTTCCCGTTCGCCGACCAGCGTGGCGGGGTCGCCGGTGTTGGTGGTGTCGATGCGGATGAGCTCGCTGACGAGCGTGACGGCTTCGTCGGCGGCGGTTTCGATCAAGTTCGGTTCGGTCACGTGGCCATTCCTACCAGGTGCCAGTATGTAGAGCTGTGGAGTCCACTCGTGTGGACCGCTGGCTCTGGGCGGTCCGGCTGACCAAGACCCGACCGGACGCGGCGGCGGCCTGCCGCGGCGGGCATGTTCGCGTCAACGACAAACCGGCCAAACCCGCGACGACCGTGGTGCCCGGCGACCAGATACGGGCGCGGGTGAACGACACGACCCGGATCATCGAGGTCGTGCGCGTGATCCAGAAGCGGGTCGGCGCGGCGGACGCGGCCACCTGCTTCATCGACCGGACCCCGCCCCCGCCGAAGGAGATGGCGATCCCCGTCGCGAAGCGGGACCGGGGCGCGGGCAGGCCGACCAAGCGGGAACGGCGGGTGCTGGACCAGTTCCGGTCGGGCAGCCTCTGAGCCGATGAGAAAGTTCTCATCCGACCCTCATCGAGGGCTCACGCCCGGCCATGATGATCGACATCATGCCCACCAGGACAGCTGTGCTCGCGATCGGCTTCGTGCTGCTCGTGGTGGCCGGCGCCGGGACGCTGGCGGTCACGGCGACCTCGGCGGGGTCGCCGCCTGACCTCGGCCCGCCGGTCGTCGCGCCCGCACTGCACAACGGCACGGCCGACCGGGGCGCTCCGCCCGCGCCGGTGCCGCCACGGGTGGCCGGTGACGGCGACGACGTCGATGATGACGGCGATGACCTCGATGACCTTGACGACCTTGACGACTTCGATGACTGACCCGGTGCGCCGGTGAGCGCCAGGGCCCGCATCCTCGCCTGGGTACTGCTGGTCGTGCTGCTCGCGCTGGCAGGCACGCTGCTGGCGACCAGGACCGTCCTGCGCAACCAGCTCGACCAGCGGCTCGACAACGAGATCGCGCACGAGACGAGCAAGCTCCGCGCCTACCTGGGATCACCGGACTCGCGACCGGCGGGGCAGCCGGTGACCGTCGACGCGCTGCTCGGCCGCTACCTGGAGCGCAACCTGCCGGAGAAGTACGAGACGTTCTTCTCGATCGTCGACGGCGCCGCGTCCCGGCGCAGCGCGATCGAACCACCCGCCAGGCTGGACAACGACCACGCGCTGGTCGCCGAGCTGGCGAAGGCAAACGCGCCGGCGTACGGCACGGTCAGCACCGCCGTCGGCTCCGCCCGCTACGGCGTGATCCCGGTTTCCGCCGAGAACTCGCCGGGCCGCGGCGCGCTCGTGATCGTCGAGTTCGTCGACCACGCCGCCGGGGAGATCACCGACGTGATCAGGGTGATGGCCGCGATGTCCGGCGCGGCGCTGGTGCTGGCCGGGCTGGTCGGCTGGCTCGTCGCGGGCCGGATTCTCGCGCCGGTGCGCGAGGTGCGGCTCGCGGCCGAGCAGATCGGCGAATCCGACCTCACCCGCCGCATCGAGGTGCGCGGCTCCGACGACGTCGCGGCACTCGGGCGGACCTTCAACACCATGCTGGACCGGCTCGAACGCGCCTTCGCGGGCCAGCGGGAGTTCATCGACGACGCCGGGCACGAGCTGCGCACCCCGATCACCATCGTGCGCGGGCATCTGGAGCTCATGGGCGACGACGACCGCGAAGCCACCCGCGCGCTGGTGCTCGACGAGCTCGCGCGGATGCAACGGATCGTCGACGACCTGCTCGTGCTCGCCAAATCCGGCAACCCGGGGTTCGTGGCGCCCGCCGAGACCGACCTCGCCGACCTGACCGTGGAGACGCTGGCGAAGGCCAGGCCGCTCGCCGACCGCGCCTGGCGGGTCGACGCGGTCGCCGAGACGGTGATACCGGCGGACGGCCAGCGCCTCGGCCAGGCGCTGCTGCAGCTCGTCTCGAACGCGGTCCGGCACACCCGTGACGGGCAGGAGATCGCGATCGGGTCCGCGGTCATCGCCGAATCCGCGCTGCTCTGGGTGCGCGACACCGGAGAAGGTGTCCCGCTGGACTCGCGGGCGCGGATCTTCGAGCGTTTCAAGCGCGGCACCAACACCACCGGTGACGACGGCGCCGGGCTCGGGCTGCCGATCGTGGCCGCGATCGCCGAGGCGCACGGCGGCCGGGTGCTGCTCGACAGCGTGCCGGGCGCGGGCGCCCGCTTCACCATCGAACTGCCACTGCCTCCGGAGGCCCCGTGACCAGCATCCTCGTCGTGGAGGACTCCGCGCGTATCGGCGCCTTCGTCGAGAAAGGCTTGCGGGCACACGGTTTCGCGACGCGCTGGGCCCGCACCGGCGCCGACGGGCTCGCCGAGGCGCTCACCGGCGCGCATGACCTGGTCGTGCTCGATCTCGGCCTGCCCGATCTCGACGGGTCGGACCTGCTGCGTGCGCTGCGCGGCGCCGGGCGGACCACGCCGGTGGTCATCCTGACGGCGAGGGACAGCGTCGTCGACCGCGTCGCGGGCTTGTCCGGCGGCGCGGACGACTACCTCGCCAAGCCGTTCGCGTTCGAGGAACTGCTCGCCAGGATCCGCCTCAGGCTGCGCGGTCACGTCGACGCCGAGCCCGCCGTACTGCGGTCGGGCGACCTCACGCTGGACCTGCGAACGCGGCGCGTTTCGCTGGCAGGCAAGGAAACCGACCTCACCGCGCGCGAGTTCGCACTGCTGGAGACGTTGCTGCGCAACCGGGGTCAGGTGCTCTCCCGCGAGCAACTGCTCGGCAGCGTCTGGGGATTCGACTTCGATCCCGGTTCGAATGTCGTGGACGTCTACATCCGGTACCTGCGCAGGAAAGTCGGCGCCGAGCGGATCGAAACCGTGCGGGGCATGGGATATCGGCTCGAATGAGCGGCTTCTCATCCGGCTCTCACGCCGCTCTCCCCCGCGGGCGGAACAGTGGTTCCCATGACCACGACATTGCTTCATCTCGCCGCGGATCTCGTCGCGGCCGTGCTGCTCGCCTACGGGATCTACGCCCGCCGCCACCATCGGCGTGACCTCGCCTGTGCCTATCTCGCGCTCAACGTCGGGGTGTGCGTGTCGGTCGCCGTGCTGCTGTCCGTGCCCGCCGCCGGGACGCTCGGGCTGGGCCTGTTCGGGGTGCTGTCGATCATCCGGCTGCGGTCGGACTCGATCAGCCAGCAGGAGGTCGCGTACTACTTCGTCGCGCTGGTGCTGGGCCTGGTGAACGGCCTGCCGTCGGCGGACTGGCGGATCGTCGCCGTGTTCAACGTGCTGCTGCTGGGTGTCATGTACGTGGCCGATCACCCGGCACGCGCCGGTGGCCCGGTGCGCCGGACGGTCGTGCTCGACACGGTGTATCCCGACGAAGCCGCCATCGTGCTGGACCTGCAGGCCAGGCTGAACGGGACGGTGGTCAGGCACAGTGTGTCCGAAGTGGACTACGTGCGGGAGGTCACGACCGTCGACGTTCGGTTCCGGCCGCGTCCGGCACCGGTCACCCACGGCGCGCCCGCGATGCTCCGATGACCGCGCCGGACCGGGGCACCGCCGTCGTCGACGTCGTGACGGCCCGCCTGCCGGGACTTTCGCTGCCCGAGGTCGTCGCCACCAGCGCGCTGATGAGCCGCACCGACCGCAAATACCTGCTGCGGCCGCCGGAGTTCCTGGCGCTGGCCGACGCGCTCGGCGCGGACCTGGCAGGCCTCGACATCGCGGGCAGGCGCTCGTTCGGGTATTCCTCGACCTATTTCGACACCCCCGACCTGGCGGTGTTCCGCGCGCACCGGCAGGACCGCAGGCGCCGCTTCAAGATCCGGACCCGGACGTACACGGACTCGGCAGACACCTTCTGCGAGCTCAAGCTCAGCGGGCGACGGGACGAGACCGTCAAGGTCCGCCGCCCCCATCCGACGCGGTCGGCGCACGCGCTCACCGCGTCCACCCTGTCGTTCCTCGACGACCAGCTCATGGCGTCGTTCGGCCGACCGGCACCACGCCCGCTGGCCGCGTCACTGGTCACCACGTACCGGCGGGCGACGCTGGTGACGGCCGACCGGCGGACCAGGGTCACCTGCGACACCGGGCTGACCTGGTCGGCGGGGACACGCGAGCTGCCAGCGGCCCGCGACCTGGTGCTCGTGGAGGTCAAATCGGCGGCCGGGCGCAATCCGGTCACCGAGACACTCGCGCGGCTGCGGATCCGCGAGCTGTCGGTGAGCAAGTACTGCTCGGGACTGGTCGCGCTCGGGCTGACCGGCGGCGGAAATCGCTGGCTGCCCGCGCTTCGCCGCCTCGCCGTTCACCCGATCTGGTGAAGCCGACGGCCGGCCGTCATGATCACGCACGGGTTCCCTCTCTCCCGGCGTGTGGTGGTGCCACTCGGCACGCCCCCCGACCGGGCGGCACCACCACAGCTTTCCCCGTAACGCGATGCCGGATTCGCGCGACTTGTCTTGTCCAACGCCCGTGGAGGCGAGATGAGACGGTCACGAGCGCGCCGCCGGATCGCGGCACTCCTGCTCACGGCACCGCTGCTCGCCGCTTGCGGCTGGTTCGATCCTGACCCGGTGCCCACTACGACGTCGGCCCCACCGGTCTGTGCGCAGGGCTACCCGTACACGCTCCAGCTCATCCCCGAGACCTTGCCTGAACTGCTCGCCCAGAGCGGCCTCACCGTCTGCGCGGACAGCACCTCCAGCAACCTCTTGGTCCGGAACGATTCGAAAGCGGTCTGGATCATCGACCGCCCCGTGGGACTGCACTGGCCGCTCAAGGACTTGGCGCTCAACGACGTCGACCTGTTCCGGAAGATCCGCGGCACCGCGCCGGGCCTCACCGTCGAACCAGGGCAGAGTGCCACCATCACGGCAACGCCAGCCGACCTCCACCTGAAGCTCGACGTCTTCGCGGCGGCCGGTTGGCAGACGATCACCGCGATCAAGGACTCCATCGAGAAGAAGGCCGTTGGCGCGTTCTTCAAGCTCGTCGCGGGGAACTCGACCGCGAAAGAGGTCATCATCGAGTGCGGAACGGCCGGGTACAACGCGGGACAGGCCATCGCGAAAGCGCCCCAGCAGGACCCCGCCGAAGCGGTGAAGAGCGCGTTAGGCCTGATACCCGGCGTCAGGACCTGCTTCAGCGTGGTGAAGGCGAACGAAGCCCGAACCGGCGAACTCAAGCTCGCCTCGCTGGCCGAGCACGTCAAGCAGCCCGCGTGGACCATGGAGACCAATTCGATCGGCCGCGCCGCGCTGAAGCAATTCGCGTTGCGCTTCAGGATCCCGTGAGCAGCGGGTTCGGGTGCGCGACGTAGGTGCTCGCCGCGCCGTCCGCGCCGAACCAGCGCAGCAGCAGGTTCGTCTTGCTCGGTACCTGCGGGCTGTCCAGCAGCTCGCGCAGCTCCCCCGGCGCACCGTGATCACGTCCGTACGCGACGAACGCGCCCCGCGCCTCGGCCCACACGTCCTGGGCGAGCGCCGGATGCCGCTCGATGATCGCGCCCGCGATCTCGTGCAGGTGATTGGTCACCAGGCAGTACTGCAGGCGCTGCCACCCGTGCTCGGCGTCGACGCCACGCGCGAGCGAATGCGGCCCGTCGACCTCGCGCAGCAGCCCGGCGTGACGCGACGCGAGCAGCCGCACGCCCTCGTGGTCACGAAAGAGCGCCTGCACCGGCATGCCGTCTGGGCCGACGCCGACCAGGACGTTCTGCAGGTGGCACTCGAGGACGACACCGTGGCGGAAGTACATGTGCAGCACCGGCGGCACGACCGTCGCGAGATAGCGGCGCCACCAGGTGAGCGTGGCCGCGGCGTCGAGCCCGTCGAGCGGGTTGCCGGGGAAGCCTTCGCTGATGCCCGCGGTCAGCAGCGGGGTCACGCCGGGCAGGGTGTGCGCGCGGACACCGTCACGGACCACGACGGCCAAGCCCTCGTAGACGTCCACGTCGCCGACGTCGATCGTGCGGTAGCCGCGGTCGATCAGGAACGCGGTGCCGGGGAACGCCGAGGCGACGTCGGCGAACGCGGGGCGCAGGACGCGGGCGAGCGGCGCGGTCCAGCGCAGGTCGTACAGCCAGAGCCTGCGGACGTCGTTGGTGATCCTGACGTCCAGGCTGAACTTGTAGAACAGGTCCGCGGCCGGATCGCACACCGTGCGCACCGACGAGGTCGGCCAGACCCGTCGGTCACCCGCGCCGAGCGCGCGCAACCTGCCGTCGCGCAGCGCGGGCAGCTCGCATAACCGGTCTTGCAGCAACGTGAGCTGCCACGGGTGCGCGGGCAGCAGCCGGTAGCCGTCGGGAACGTCGGCGCCGAGTGCCGACAACGCCGCAGTGTCACCGTCGTCGACGAGCACGTCCTCGCGAACCGCCAAGTGGCTCAACGGAAAGCTCGCGTGCGCTTCGGGCGCGTACGGCAGCCAGTGCTCGGCCGCGATGCCGCCGCGGCCTTTCGGCGCCGGGTGGTAGCGGTGCCCGGCGACCAGCGCCTGTTCCGAGCGCTGATAGAGCTCGTCCGGCATGGCGGCGCCGACCCTGGCGCGCAGCATCGCTTCGAGCGCGGTGCGGCTGTCGGTGATCTCGGCGACGAGCGCGTCTGCCGCGACGCCGGTGTGCAGTGTCAGCTCCTGGCAGACGGCGCCTGCCAGTTCACGCCAGGTCAGCGGGCTCCAGACGTCACCGGTGAGCCGTTCGGGCTCGGACGCCCAGCGCCCGTGGCGCGCGCGCAGGACGATGCCCGCGCGCGGCAGCCTGATGGTCACGTGGGTGTCGTCGGTCGTCAGCCCGCCCTCGACGGCGGTGACCTCACGCCGGAGGCAGTTCAGCACCGCCGTGCCGGTGATGGCGTCGGCGCGGCGCTCCAGGTCAGTGCTCGGTTCCACCGATCTCCTCTAGGGTTGATCGCAGTCGCCCATCATTCTCGTGTAACCGGCAAAGGTGCGGTGTCGTTGGTCTTGTCACAGGCGTTCGAATCACCCGTTGAGGCCGTCTTCGCCGCCGATCTGCTAGCGCTTCGCCCAGAACTCCGCTACCGCGACGCCTTACCGGGCGCGCGGGCGGCCGTGCTCGACCGGCTTTGGCGTGGGCTGAGTCTTGATCCGCTCCCCCGTGTCGCGCACCGCGACCGGGACACCATCACGCTCGACGGCGGACGGCTCCTGGCCCGCTCCGGCGCCGTGATCAGCCTCGACGGCAAGCATTTCGACCATCCGGCCGCTTTGCTGGCCGCGCTCGGCTGGCCAGAAACCGCCTGCCTCGAAACGGAAGTCGCCCACAGCGTCGCGGCCATGGCGCTGGCGCGAGCGGGGGCTCCGGCGCTCGGTCGTCCCGCCGAAACGTTGGCCGAACACGAACAAAGCGTTGTCGACGGTCACCCTTTACATCCCTGCTGCCGCAACCGGACGGGCTTCACGGCGGCCGACCATCTGGCGTACGGCCCGGAATTTCGCCCGATCGTGGCACTCGATCTGCTGGCCGTCCCGGCCGATCGCTGTGTGGTGCGCGGCGACTGGCCGGAAGACCTCCGCGACGGCGACTCCGTCCTGCTGCCGATCCACCCCTGGCAGTCGGCGCATGTGCTGCCGCGGCACGATCTCACCCCGCAGCGGCCTGGCGCGCTGCCGTCGCGGCCGCTGCTCGCGTTGCGCACACTCGCGCCGATCGGGAAGCCGTGGCAGGTGAAGACCGCGTTGAGCACTCAGCTCACGTCGGCCGTCCGCGACATCTCCGGCGGTTCGGTGGACACGAGCGTCGCGCTGTCGGCGTTCCTGGGCGACGCCGTGCGGCGGCTCGACGGCCTGAGCCTGCAACACAACCGGGCCGCCGCCGCGGTGCTGATCGACGGGGAGCCGCACCGGGACCTGGCCGCGATCGTGCGCGACTCCCCCGCCGTGCTGCCCGGCGAGACGGTGCTGCCGATCGCCGCGCTCACCGCCCGGCCGGTGTCCGGTGCCTGCCCGCCGCTGTGCTCGCTGGCCGCCGATCCGGCCGAGTGGCTGGCGGAGTTCGCGAGTGTGGCGTTGCCGCCGCTGCTGACACTGCTCGCGTGGGGCGTCGCCCTGGAAGCGCACGAGCAGAACCTGGTGCTGGTGCTGGAAAACGGCAGGCCGAAGCGGTTGATCTACCGTGATCTCGCCGACATCCGGCTCGGCCCACGGCGGCTGAGCGCGGCCGGCTTGTCGTGGCCGGGGATGCCCGATCGGTTCCGCGTGGCCGACGAGGATCTGCGTGCGAAGTTGTTCGCCACGTTCTTCGCCAACACCACGACCGGCCTGGTCACGACACTCGCCGACCACGCGCCAGGGTTGTGGAGCGTCGTCGCTGACCAGATCCGCCGTGCCTACGACGCGATGCCCGACACCGCCGCCACCAGCGCGGACAGGTCGGCGTTGCTGACCGAACCGATCCCCGCGAAGCCGCTCACGCTCATGCGCCTGGACCCGAACACATCCGCTTGGGCGTACCTGCCGAACCCCTTCGCGTCATAGGGTCGGGCCGACAAGATCGTTCCGGCAGAGCGGAGAACCGAAGTGGCGACAGTCGCCGGTGTGGAAGTCAGCCCGGCCGCCGGCCACATCGGCGCCGAGATCACCGGCGTCGACCTGGCCGGGCCGCTGGACGACACGGTCGTCGCGGCGATCAGGGCGGCCGTGCTGCGCTGGAAGGTCGTGTTCTTCCGCGACCAGAAGCTCGACCACGCCTCGCACATCGCGTTCGCGCGCCGCTTCGGGGAACTGGTCACCTTGAGGTCCCGCGGCAGTGCCTCGCCGAAGGACTTCCCCGAAGTCGAGACGACCGCAGACCGTTTGGAGCTGGCCGGGCGCTACGGCATGGGCAACGCCGAGTGGCTCGAACGGCGACGCCACTCGACGCTGCGCGGCTGGCATTGCGACCACGGCGCCCGCATCGATCCGCCCGCCGCGACCATCCTGCGAGCCGAAACCGTGCCCCCGTACGGCGGCGACACGACCTGGTCCAACCTCGCCGTCGCGTACGAAGGCCTGTCCGAGCCCGTGAAGAGGTTCGCCGACACGCTCTGGGCCGAGCACCGGCTCGGTGTCGGCTACCAGACACGGCCAGGGCCCGACGCCTACGCGAAACACCTGCAAGACCACCAGGTCGCGTCCATCCACCCGGTCGTTCGGGTACATCCCGAGACCGGCGAACGCATCCTGTCCATCAACGGCTACTACATCGAGCAGATCCGGGACGTTTCCCGCGCCGAGAGCCGGTTGCTGCTGGAGATGTTCCTCGAGCAGGTCACCCGGCCCGAGTACACCGTCCGCTTCCGCTGGGAACCGGGCAGCGTCGCGTTCTGGGACAACCGGGCCACCATCCACCTCGCGCCGAGTGACACCGGGCATCTCGACTTCCCACGGACGATGCACCGGGTGATGCTCGCCGGTGACGTCCCGCTCGGGGTGGACGGCAGGCCGTCCACCCCGATCACGGGTTCGCCGCTGGTCAGCCGTTAGTCGCGTCGATCCTGTTCGTTTCCCTAAATGTCTTGCCGCCGCACAGCATCCAGAACCACGTTGACCGCGGCCCGTGGCGGTCCCCCACGCCGCACGGCGGCGGTGATGGTCCGCGTCACCGCCGCGGCCAGCTCCCGCGTCACCACCCGGTACCGGTCATCGACGGCCAGCCCCGGCAGCAGCGCGACCGAAAGCCCGGCCTCGACATGCTGCAAGGTCATCAGGTAGTTGCTGAACCGGCAGACCACCCGCGGCTCGAACCCGGATTGGCGGCACAGCCGGATCGCCAGGTTCGCCATATACGACTGCGGCATGTCAAAAGCCCAGGACGCCCCGGCGAACGCGGCAAGATCGACCGGCCCCCGTCCGCCATGGTCTTCCGGGAGCACGAGCACGACCGGGTCCATACCCAGCGTCACCAGGTCGACATCAGGCCCCAACGGCAGCTCCACGAAGTCGGTCGTCGTGATGATGACGTCGACATCCCCGCCCCTCAGCGCGGGCATGCTCTCGTGCGGCTCAAGTTCCAGAACCTCGACCTCGAGCTGCGGATGCGACGCCGCGAGCCTCGTCACCGCGGGAACGGCCATCGTGTGAATGGCGCTCTGAAACGCCCCCAGCCGCACCAACCCGGCCGGCTCCTCGTTGAGCCCCCGCAACTCGGCCTCGACTTCGGCCATATGGTCCAGAATCGCCCGCCCCCGCCGAGCGAGCACCAGCCCAGCAGGCGTAAGCCGCACCCGCCGCCCACTCCGCTCGAGAAGCTGAGTACGCGTCTCGGCTTCGAGCACGGCCAGCTGCTGCGACACGCTGGAAGCACTGAGATTCGCATCCACCGCGACCGCCCGGACGGTACCGAGCGTGTCCAGTCTGCTGAGCAGCTGAAGCCGCCAAGGATTGAGCGTCACAGCGGCCATTCTTGTACGGCTCAGCCGAACAGCAACCCCAGATTTGTGAGCTGGACGCGTTCACACAGGCCCACTTACCGTCAAACCATGACCACTCAGTTCTGGGCCGACGCCGACCGCCACCTGGTCCGCTACCTGGGCGCGGGCACGTTCACCCGCGAGATCATCGCCGGCGCGTCCGGCAGCTTCCTCCACACCGAAGACGGCCGGAAGATCCTCGACTTCACATCCGGCCAGATGAGCGCGATCCTCGGCCATTCCCACCCCGAGATCGTCGCCACCGTCCAACGCCAGGTCGCCTCGCTCGACCACCTCTTCAGCGGCATGCTCACCCGCCCGGTAGTCGACCTCGCCCGCAAACTCGCCGAGACCCAGCCCCTCGAGAAGGCACTGCTCCTCACCACCGGCGCCGAGTCGAACGAGGCCGCGCTCCGCCTGGCCAAACTGGTCACCGGCAAACACGAGATCGTCTCCTTCGCCAGGTCCTGGCACGGCATGACCCAAGCAGCGGCATCGGCCACCTACAGCGCGGGCCGCAAGGGCTACGGCCCGGCGGCGCCCGGCAACTTCGCCATCCCGGTGCCGGCGGGCCCGGACTGGCAGGCCCAGCTCGACCTCGCCTTCGACCTCATCGACGCCCAGTCGGTAGGCAGCCTCGCCGCCTGCATCATCGAGCCCATCCTCAGCTCAGGCGGCGTCATCGACCTCCCCCTCGGCTACCTGGAAGCGTTGAAGGCCAAGTGCCGGCACCGAGGCATGCTCCTCATCCTCGACGAAGCCCAAACCGGCCTCTGCCGCACAGGAACCTGGTACGCCTTCCAACGCGACAACGTCGTCCCCGACATCCTCACCCTGTCGAAGACGCTGGGAGCTGGCCTTCCGCTGGCAGCGGTCCTCACCACCCCCGAGATCGAGCAGGAAGCCCACGACCGCGGTTTCCTGTTCCTGACCACCCACGTCTCAGACCCCCTGGTCGCAGCGGTAGGCAACACGGTCATCGACGTCCTCACCCGCGACCACCTCGACGAAAGGGCCACCAAACTCGGCGCCACCCTTCGCGCCGGTCTCGACGCCATCGCCGCCCGCCACCAGGCCGTCGGCGACATCCGAGGCCGCGGCCTCCTGGCGGGCCTCGAGCTCACGGCACCTCCCGGCAGAAGCGCCGACGAACTCGGCGCCCTGGTCACTCAGCGCTGCCTAGCGCTGGGTCTGCACATGAACATCGTCCAGCTCCCCGGCATGGGCGGCGTCTTCCGCATCGCCCCACCCCTGACGGTCACCGAGAAAGAACTGGCCCTGGGCCTGGAGATCCTCGACGAGGCTCTCGGCGATGCATCCAGCCACCTAGGCCTCTGACCTCATGACGGCCAAACTTCCAGATCTTGCCAGTGGCCCGCACAGCGCGTAACTGGACCCCCGTGAAAACGGCCTGGACGCGGCGTATAGTCTTCTTACATCAAGTCCGGGTGGCGGAATGGCAGACGCGCTAGCTTGAGGTGCTAGTGTCCTTAACGGACGTGGGGGTTCAAGTCCCCCCTCGGACACTCAATTACCCCATAAGACCAGTTCAGCTCCTACAGGCCAACTCCTGTAGGAGCTGAACTATTTGGTGGCATTTTCAGGCTAGCGAAAGCTGTGCAGCGCATGAGGCCGCAACAGGATGGCGTCCCTCGATCATGACTTCGTTGCCGTCGCATCTGAGGAACCAAGAATTCGATCTCAGATGCCCGGCGAGTGAGGTCGCGTCGCTTGCCATATGAGCAGCCAGGCGTACGCGCAGGGTGGCGAGCAGGTGATCCTCACGGACGTACAGGTTCTTCGGGAAATCGCGCGGACGGCTGCGCGCGCTGGTGTGACCGTGCCGGCAGCGATAGCCAGGACGGTTGTTGATCCAATGGGAATCCAGCCGCCGACCGCACAAGCCACACGTGACCAGCCCGGCCAGCGCGTAGTCCCTGGCACTGCCGTTTTTGGGCGGTCGACGGGCCCTCATCCCCTGGACCGACAGGAACGTAGCCTCATCTACCAACGCGGGGTGTGAAACCTTCTCCGACACAGCCCACGCTTGCAATGTCGTCGGCGACTTCGAGCCACCGCTACCAGGCAAGCACGTCGTCCTGGCACCATGGCGATTCCACGTCTGCCTGCCCGTGTACCGCGGATTCTCGATGATGCCCAGCACCGTACGGACGATCCACTGCCGCCTCGTCCGATGCCGATTTCGCTCCGGATCAGCGCTCGAGGGACAAGGCACGCCTCGCATGTTGAGCTCTCGGGCTATCCCGGCCACACTGCGGCCGGCCTTCCGCTGCTCGAATATCCACCGCACCCATGGCGCCGTGTCCGGGTCCGGCTCCAACCGCTGCAACCTTCGACCCCAGCCAGCGTGCGCCTGGTTCGGATGCGGTCCAGCATCGACCAGCTGATATCCATACGGCGGCCGACCACCAAGAAATCTGCCCTGCACGCGGGCCTGTGTGTGCATCGCCGCCAGCACACGGTGCCTGGCCCGCATCACCTCCCGGCGCGACTGCGACCCCAGCAGCAACATCAACGCCTGATGCACCGGATTGTCCAGCTCGACAGGACCGCCTGCCTCGGGCAACCACAGCTGCACCCCATGCTCGCGCAGAACCGCCAGCACACCACCGAACTGATCACCATAAAACGCGCGCTCATACTCCCCCACGATGACCGCATCGAACTCACGGCCCGGAGACCGCGCTGCAGCGAGCAAGGCCGCGGCCGCCGGGCGATCATGCCACGGGAGCCGACGCGAACACCCTTCATCGAAGTACTCCGCCACGATCACGCCACGCTCTTTGATCATCTCCTCGGCCACCTCCCGCTGCCACCACAGAGACGTTTCACGATCCTGGAACTCGACCGTTGACATCCGCCCATAGAACGCAAACCGAACCCCCAGCCCGACGGCCGCCCGCACACGTCGCCTCACACCCGATCTTCGCGGCGAGACCCCGGCAGCAACCGCGCATGTGGCTCTCGTCATCCCTACCTCACCATCGCAGAACTTCCCAGGTCACCGTCGAAACCAATCCGAGCGACCGCAATGACGAACCTTGAGCCCACATGCACCCGGATGGCCGTATGAGCGACCTGCTGGTCAAACAGCAAGAAACCTCGACTGTTTCGGGCTCGCCCTTGCTGACGTACCAGAAGTCGGCCCAACAGGTGCACATCCTGAGACTGACGCAAGCCGTCCGGTGAGGTGGTTCGGCATCGACTTCGACTACCAGCTGTCACAACGGGTAGTACATTTCGGCATCGTCGCCGATCCTGGGTTGATTCCGCAGGCCAGGACCCGGATTCTGTTCTACTGCCCATCAAGAGGGGATGGGTGTGGCGATGGGGACTGGATGCGTCCGAACGACCCGAACGTTCGCCGCGAGGCGATTAAGCTGGTGCAGTACCTCCGCGACATGGCCGCGTCGACGAAGGCCGACAGCTGCGACCTCGACGACTTCGAACGATGCTGGTGGCTATCAGAGCTGCCAGGCGGCCTCGAGCTGCGCACGCAGTTGGCCCCGGACGGCGGCCTTCTCACCGTCGACCAAGTCCCACTGCCGCCACCACCTGATCTACCTCCGCAGCTCAACGGTCATGTCGAGCACCAGCAATGGGTGGACCACGACCTGAAGCAACTCGACCTCTCCGAGGACCTGACTACCCGGGTCGCAGACGCTCACGACGCGACCGACCTCACCACCGCCTACCGCACCGCGGTTGCCGCCCGGGACGCGTGGCTAGCCGAGGTCAAGTCGGTACGTCCGCAACGCACGCTCTACGAAGATCTGCGGCAGGTCGCGGGCCAACTCGCGAACCAGGACGACGAATTCGAGCTCGTGCTGTGCGCTGGTCTTGTGTCGGGTAGCGACGAGAACGGTCGGCTAGTGCGGCGACACTTGCTGGTCAAACGGCTGTTCGCCAGAGTCGATGATCGCTACTCCGGTGTGACCGTCGGCCCCGATACCGACGCGATCATGCTGATGGAGGACCGGAGGTTCCTCATCCCCGTGCTGGGAGAGCGATTGGGAAGCGCTGATCACATCCGGGCCGAAGTGGAGCAGTCCGACCTCCTGCCGACCGACGAAGGTGCCAGCAAGTGGCTCAGCGACTGGAGCGGGCGACTGCTGCCAGACTCGCCACGATTCAGCGACGCCGTAACACCGCCGACTCTCGATCAGGCGGGACGACTCACAGTGTCTGCTTCACCTGCCATCGTCCTCCGGCGCCGCGATCGTTCAAGTGTGGCCGGCTTTCTCGACCGCGTGCTGGAACAACTGCGCGACCCGGGCGTAGTCGTTCCGCAGGCACTCGTTCAGATCCTGCGTGATCTTACGCCCGACGAGCAGGAGGCGTGGCTGGCCGCAGTGGCCGGCGGCACCAAGTCCCTGGGCGCCGAACCGCTCTTCTCACGAGAGCACAACCTGCAGCAACGGTTGGTCCTCGATCGAGTCCGGCAGGACAACGGCGCCGTCGTCCAAGGACCACCGGGAACCGGCAAGACACACACTATCGCCAACTTCTTGGTGGCGATGCTCGCCGAGGGAATGCGAGTGCTGGTGGTCAGCCAACGCGAACAGCCGCTTCGCGTGCTGCGGGGAATGTTGCCGCCAGACATGCAGAAGTTGTGCGTCTCGCTTGCCGGAAGTAAAGACGGACGAGCCAGTGAGCTCGAATCGAGCGTGCGCGCGATGGCGGAATACCTCGCGAGCACCACCAACGACCAGGCGCAACATCGAGTCGCGACCAGCCATGAGCGCTGGCTTGTAGCCCGGCAGCGCGTGGCCGACATCCAGGTGGACCTGGCGGTCTTGCGCGAATCCGAGCACGTCGACCATCCGTCGGTCAGCGACGGCTATCGAGGGCGGCTCGCCGACATCGCCGCTCAAGTCCAGGAAAGGCGCGGCCGACTCGACTGGTTCCCATCCCTGGCCGAGCACTCAGCATCGCACAGCCCGCTCACCCCTTCGGAGCTCACTGACCTGCGCACCCTGCTGATCGAACATCCACTTGGGCCACAGCGCGCGATGGAGTTCGTCCCTCCCCCAGACCAAATCCACACGCCCGAACAAGCCGAAGTGCTGTTCAATGCGCTCAGACCACCTCATGTCCGCGACGGCGCCGCGCAACTTGCCGACCTCTGCGGCAGGATCGACGCGGCAGAGCTCGATCGATGGCTGAGCAACCTCACCCGCTTGAACCAGATCGTCCGGCACCTCCAGCAGCGAGCGAACGTGCCGAGTGACGCTCAATGGCTCACCACAGCAGTCGACGACCTGCTCTCTGGCCGCAACTTCAGCGCATGGCATGACGTCATTGCCCGATCGTCGGTGGCTGAGGCGCTTTCGGCGAGGTCACGA
The DNA here is from genome assembly GCF_042734395.1 of Amycolatopsis sp. NPDC059657. Taxonomy (NCBI): domain Bacteria; kingdom Bacillati; phylum Actinomycetota; class Actinomycetes; order Pseudonocardiales; family Pseudonocardiaceae; genus Amycolatopsis; species Amycolatopsis sp. NPDC059657. The sequence goes on from NZ_JBHWEB010000077.1 coordinate 43,226, forward strand.
AATCCGCTGCTGCGTGATGTCCACTTTCCAGAACACGACCACACCGCTCTGCGAGATCTGCGCGACGAGGCATGGAAGCTGCGGCAAGGACTGGCAACCCGGCAGCCTGTGCGTACCGCCCTGTTCCGCAGGCTCACCCTCCTTGGGCGTGACACGCAGGTGGTCCGGGAACGATGTAGATACCGCGGTCGTGAGCCGCGTACTAGAGAGGCCGCAGCTGCCGTACACGATGTGCTGGACATTGTCGTCACCCTCGCCGAGGCAGAACACGCGTGGAGCTTCGTGGTCGCGATCCCCACCGCCACCGCCCATGCCGGCGAACGACTTCGCTGGCTCGTCGAGGCTGAAGCGGCATTACCGGTCTTACGAGAGTTGGGACAGATCACCTCCGGGATGCGGACCACACTTGCCAAGAACGGCATCCTGGCCGTACTCACGACACATGACCTGTGGCTGACGTTCCATGATGCCGTCACACTCGCCCGGCACCGCATCGACGCCGCGCAGCACGAGCAGTACCACACTCAGCTGAACGCGTCGTGGGCAGCGGTCCTCGCTTCGCCCGAAGCTGCCCCAGAACTGGGCGAGCTTGCGGCAGCACTGGAGCACTGCGACATCTTGGCATTCCGGACCGCAGCTGACGCAGTCAACGACGCCAGACGCACGATTGAGAGCCATTGCCGATTACGCGAACTGCACGATCGCATGACCGAAGGCCACGCCGAGCTTGTCACCACTTTGACGTCCTCCTTGCTAGATAATGTCTGGGAGACTCGCTTTCCCATGATCGACGAGGCCTGGTCTTGGGCGATCGCTGACCGTTTCGTACACGCTCAATACCGGCCTGGGCTCGATGCCCAGCGAGAATCTGACCTTGCAGAAGCCAAGGCCGACCTGCTTAAGGTGACAGCCGAACTCGCAACAGCCAAGGCTTGGGCGAACTGCCTGCAGACCATGGATCCCAAAGCACGCCGCGGCCTGAAGAACTACGAACACTTCGCGAAGAAGCAACGCGGCCGAGGAGCAAACGCCGCTCGCTATCAGAAGTCCGCCCGATCCGCGATCGCCGACGCCAAACCGGCCGTTCCCGCCTGGGTCATGACGATCGACAGAGTTGCGGAGTTGTTCCCGGCAGCGCCGAACAGCTTCGACGTCGTCATCGTCGACGAAGCCAGCCAAGCCGAACCGACCGCCCTGTTCCTGCTCTGGCTCGCACCGCGAGTAATCGTGGTCGGTGACGACAAACAGTGCACACCGTACTCGAGCCCGCGCCTTCTAGACGGTGTGATCGACCGTCTGCGGGCGGATTTCCCCGACGTGCCGTCCCACGTGCGGGAGGTCCTCCTACCGAACGGAAATCTGTACAACATCCTCAGCAGCGCATTCCCGGCCGTAGTCCGGCTCCGGGAGCACTTCCGCTGCATGCCGGAGATCATCTCCTGGCCTTCGCGACAGTTCTACGACGACGATCTGGTGCCACTGCGGCAACACGGAGCCAATCGCCTGGAACCGGTCCTGATCGGCCACGTACCGAACGGGCAAACCACCGGCTCTTCCGAGACTTTGACGAATCGTCCTGAAGCCGAATACGTCATCGACCGCCTGGCAAAATGTCTGGACGATCCAGCGTATGAGGGCAAGACGTTCGGCATCATTGCTGTGCAAAGTGCTCGTCAGGTCAAGATGCTCACAGGGCTGCTCCACAAGAGAATCCCCGCTTCGGAAATCGAACGACGCAATATCCGTGTCGGGAACGCTCAGAATTTTCAAGGTGATGAACGCGACGTCATGCTGGTCTCGACGGTCGTAGCCGGTCGGCCGCAGATCCTACGCAACGACACGCGCTACGAGCAGCGAATCAATGTCGCTGTCAGCCGAGCCAGAGATCAGCTGTGGTTGATCACGTCACTCGGCCCCGACTTGGACAGCGAAGACATCCGCCATCGCATGCTCAGCCACTACAGTGAAATCGAAGAAATCGATCAGACCGAGGACTTCGACCACATCTCGCCGACGCAGCGCTGTGAGCCGTTCAGGTCTCTGTTCGTCCAGCAGGTCTACCTGGCGATCCGCCACCGCGGGTATGCCGCCGACCCGCACCAGGACATCGGTGGCCGTCAGCTCGATATCGTCGTCCGCGGCCAGGACCGATCTGTCGCGGTCATGTGCGATGAATACACCGGCCTCAGCGCGGAACGCCGCAGAAAGGACGACGAGTCGCTGCGGGAGTTGCGGCGTGCGGGCTGGCCGTTCTGTCGCGTCGCCCACAGCCAGTTCATCCTTGCCCCCTCGAAGGCCTTGGAAGTCGTCTGGCAGATCTTGACTGAGCACGGCGTCGAACCCCAGGAGGCGTGATCATGGAACCGATTGATGAGCAGACCCTGATCGCCGTCGCAGACCTCATCTGTGGCGACGGCACCGTGTACTACCGTCGAGCAACCGATTTGGTCGCCTTCTTCCGCCGGGCAGGCTGGAACGACGTGCGTGAGTACGACGGCGACAGCCGTAAGGCCTGGACGATCTCTCACCTGCTGAATCGTCACACCGAACCCGATGCCATCGAGCAGGTGCTCAAACGCCTGACCGACCCCCGTGAATATCAGCAGGACCGCGAGTCCGCGGACGAGATCCTGCGCCAGCTCAATCTGCTGCTGGAGGTAGAGAACCTGCACGTCGAACTCGACGCGAACTTGCGTCCGGTCGTTCGGCCTGGCCGTGCAGTCTCAGAGTCCGTGCCTTTGGACATCAGCAGGCAAAAACTCCAGTACTCGGTCGAGGACGTCGTGACGGACCCGACGCTGGTCCCCTTACTCACCCAACGCATCGACGAAATCGACAAGTGCAGGGCGGCCGGTTGCTACCTCGCAGCGATAATCCTGCTGGGAAGCCTCCTGGAACTACTACTCCTCGATGCCGCAGAAAACCGCCCGATCCCCGATGAGATCTGGGATGAACCCGAGGCGAAGGCCGAACGCGTCCGCCCGGCCAAAACGGCGGACAAGCTCAACCTGCATTCGCTGATCTACGTGGCTCATCGGCTCAAATGGATCGACACGGACGCCTACCGCATCGCGAGCATTCTTCGTGAATTCCGCAACCTGGTCCATCCGAACCTCCAGCGCAAGCTGGTCGGTCGCATGCCTGACGAAGACACCGTGGACATGTACTGGCCGGTATTCATCGGGACCTTCAACGACCTCGGCCGATCCCGGCCAGGCCGACCAGGAGCGGGCGTCCGTAAAGACGAGCCGCCCTCGGACCCCGCCGGACCGTGGGGACGCGGCCGCGGTTCGCATAAATAGACCACGAACGCGCGGTACAGCCACACTCTCGAACTACGGCTTCGTCGGTGGTCGGCTCGACACGTCGCAGTAGAGAATCGAGGCTGCGAGCATTGCGGCCGACTTGACTCGAACCGCCCTGCCCCTCATCGAGTCGCTTCGTACGTACGAAGTTGCCTGGTCGTCGCATTCTTTTGAAGCTCAAGTAGCAGCAGTCCCTTCGCAACCCTGAGCCTGGATCCTTGTTGTCGGCGACCTAATCGTGTCGCATGCGCACAGGCGTCCCGTCGAGCCTGAGACACATCGCCGTGTCAGCGACCCGGAAAGTCATATCCCGGCGTCAACCAAACTCGGGGCAGCCATCCTCCTGCATGAACTGCCACGACGACACAGCGCAACCGATACGTGTTTTCTATTCCCGAATAGCATCGAACAGGTTTCATTTAACGCACGCCCTGTAACTACCTGCCTCTAGAAAGCGACTGGCGCAGAACCAGCGACGGGAGTGAGGTTCACCCCGAATGGTGGACAGGGGCTTACGAGGGTTCAGGCAGCCATGCGGAGTGACTGCTCGAAGTTGTCGGGACTGAGCATCCCGATGGCGGAGTGCCGCCGGATACTGT